>JAJDNL010000019.1 GCA_022340745.1 Deltaproteobacteria bacterium | reverse complement strand
GTCAGCCCTGATTCAGAGGATGATCTATCCGAGGATCTTTTTGCCGATCCTGAGGCAGAATCAGGGGATGTGAGTGAACAAGCCGTTCAAGGGGTGTCAGCCATGGTTGCCGAGGAAGAGGTCACCGAAGATATCGGTGCAGACGTTGAAGCGGAGACAAAGGATATAGGCGAGGAGGATTCGGTGGGGGAACTGCCAGCGGATACAGCCGAAGAGTTAGCAGCGCTCGTCAGTGCTCAGGTGGAGGCCGTGGTAACCCGTCTGGTGGACGAACGCTTGCCCTCCATGGTACAGGACGCCATCTCCCAGGAGATTGAAAGAATCAAGGGTGCTCTAGAATCAGAAAAATGATTACCTCAAAATGATTACCTCCCGCGATTATTGGCGGGTTATGAATGGGGGTTATCTGGATAATCCCCATTTTTCTTTTGCCTCAAACGTCGGTTGTCAGGAGTTGCCCCCATAATTGACCACTGATGTTTGTCAACTGAGATCACGAGGTAACTTGCCCTGATTTTGGAATCATAATGCTTATCTGGTGTCTCTTCTGTCGTTCCAAGGCTCACGGTCTGGTCACTTCACACCAGGCCGTGCCCGGGGGAAGGCACCCCCTCCCTGTTCCCCGTTCCTGCAGAACGGGGCCAGGGGCTCCCCCAGACGCAGCCGGGGAAGTGGCACAGACCTTCCGCAGTCACTCAGAAGAGACACCAGCAAAGGCAAAGGGGTAGGCTGCGAAACAACGAGCATCTGAGCAACCTGTATTGTGCTATCTCAGCCTCGCTAGTCCATGCATGAAGATGTGGTGCTATGTGCAAGGGAACACTGCCATAAAATGGCGTGAACTGCTCGGAGTGGAGTAGACTTCCCCTTTGCCAAGATCGCAAATGGCATTTTAGGGAAACTCCTGACAGTTGTCCGTAGTCAGTTGTCCGTGGTAAAAGATAGTGCGGTGTTCATCGACTGATTGCGGACAACGGAGAAGGAAGAAGGAAATGAAGAACTCAGTGCTTCCCAAAGCCTACGAACCAGAAGCTGCAGAGGAAAAGTGGTATCAATTTTGGGAAAAGCAGAATTTATTTCGAGCTGACGAAAACAGCAGCAATCCAGCCTATTCCATCGTGATCCCTCCACCGAATGTTACCGGTGATCTGCACATGGGGCATGCCCTCAACAATACCCTGCAGGACATCCTCTGCCGATACAAGCGCATGTATGGAGAAAATGTGCTCTGGATGCCTGGCACCGACCACGCTGGCATCGCCACCCAGAATGTGGTCGAACGTCAGCTTGCAGAAGAAGGCTTGGACAGGCACCAGCTAGGAAGGGAAAAGTTCATCAAGAGGGTTTGGGAGTGGCGCGAACTTTACGGTGGAAAAATAATCAATCAACTCAAGAGGTTAGGTGCAAGTTGCGATTGGAGTCGAGAGCGCTTCACCATGGACGAAGGTCTTTCTGAAGCCGTGAGGCGCGTTTTCGTTTCCCTCTATCATGAGGGCATGATCTACCGAGGCCAGCGTATTATCAATTGGTGCCCGCGATGCGTCACAGCACTGGCTAATCTGGAGGTGGAGGCGGAAGAGAGGGAGGGGCGGCTTTACCACCTGCACTATCCTGCCCCTGATGGAACTGACGGTCTGGTCGTGGCCACTACCCGACCGGAAACTATGCTTGGAGACACCGGTGTGGCGGTACACCCTGAAGATGAGCGTTACCGTGATTTCATTGGGAAAAAAGTCTTACTCCCTCTGCTAAACCGCGAGTTGCCGGTGATTGCAGATGAATACGTGGACCGGGAGTTCGGCACTGGCACGCTGAAAGTAACCCCAGCCCACGATCCACACGACTTTGAAATTGGCCAAAGGCACGGGTTGCCAGTGATCAGGGTGATGGACGATGAAGGCGTGATGAACGAAGAGGCTGGTCCATACTCTGGCATGGACCGTGATAGTTGTCGTCAGCAGATAGTTGAAGACCTCCAAGGGCAGGGCTTGCTCGTAAAAGTTGAGGACTACCAGCATAGAGTGGGACACTGCTACCGCTGTAAGACCATCATCGAGCCCACACTCTCCAAGCAATGGTTTGTGGCGGTGAAACAGATGGCCGAAGTTTCCATGGCAGCGGTGCGGGAAGGAAGAACCCGTATAATCCCAGAGATGTGGGAGAAGAACTACTTCGACTGGCTAGAAAACATAGAAGATTGGTGCATTTCACGACAGATCTGGTGGGGACACCGTATTCCCGCATGGTACTGTCAAGATTGCGATGAAGTCATCGTTGCCATGGAGGAGCCGAAACAGTGCAATCGCTGTAGCAGCAACAACCTGAACCAAGAGAGCGACGTATTGGATACCTGGTTCAGTTCCGCCCTCTGGCCATTCTCCACCATGGGATGGCCTGAGAAGACACCAGAACTTGAGATCTTTTACCCCACTTCTGTTCTGGTTACCGGTTTCGATATTCTTTTTTTCTGGGTGGCACGAATGATGATGATGGGCTTGCATTTCATGAAAGACGTGCCATTCCATGACGTCTACATTCACGCTCTTGTCAGAGATGCCGAGGGCCAGAAGATGAGCAAGTCTAAGGGAAATGTTATCGACCCTCTGGTGATCATGGACCGTTATGGTACAGATGCTTTTCGGTTTACTTTGGCAGCATTCGCAGCACAGGGAAGAGACGTTCGTCTTTCTGAAGAGCGAATCGAAGGTTACAGGCATTTTGTCAATAAGATCTGGAATGCCAGCCGTTTTACTCTCATGAATCTCGAGGGGGTGGAAGCCGCCGGGGTGTTACCCGAGCCCAAAAGGTTGGCAGATCGCTGGATGCTGAGTCGTTTGCAGGAAATTGTCCGCCAGGTAGACGAGGCGCTGAATTCTTATCATTTCAATGAGGCTGCCAGTGTGCTCTATCAGTTCACTTGGCACGAGTTCTGCGACTGGTACCTTGAAATGATCAAACCAGTCCTTTACGGTGACGACGAGACGGATCGCAAAGAAACCCAACAGTTTCTCCTTCATGGGCTTTCTTCCGTTCTTCGGCTGCTCCATCCCTTTATGCCTTATGTTACCGAGGAATTATGGCAGCATCTACCAGATCATGAAGGCAGCATTATGGTGGCAGAGTTTCCCAGACGAGATGAATCTTTGGTGGACCGTCCGGGGGAAGAGCAGATGGCAGTTATGATGGATGTGACCACGGCCATCAGAAACATTAGGGGAGAGATGAATGTTGCTCCGGCTGCCCAGGTGGACACCGTGGTTTTTGGCCCAAATAGCCTCACCAGTATTGTCAAGACTTATAGCCATTACATAGAAGATCTGGCCAGGCTGTCATCGCTGGAGGTGGTTCAGGACGGGGAGCGACCTCGGGTGGCGGCTTCGGCTGTGGTGCGAGAGCTTGAGTTGTTCGTGCCACTCGAGGGTGTCCTTGACTTCAAGGAAGAAAATCGGCGCTTGCAGAAGGAAATCGGCAAGCTGGAGCCTGAACTGGCCAGGACCCGGAAGAAACTGACCAACGATGCATTTCTCACGCAGGCCCCTGCAGACATTGTCGCCAAAGAAAAGGAAAAACTGGAGAGATTGCGCGGCAAACTGGAGAAGCTCCAGGCGCAACTTGAAAAACTGACAAAGCTCAGTGGCGAGGTATAGGGCTTGTTATCCGATGAAGTGGAAAATTTGATCAACAGAGCACTGGCCGAGGACATAGGAAACGGTGATATCACCACTGCCTGCACAGTGGCCCCAGGCGCTTTGGGTAAGGGGTGTATTATTGCCAAAGAACCACTGGTTCTTGCCGGAACAGATATCGCCAGACAAGTCTTTCTGAAGGTTGATAACGGGCTTGCGATCACTCTTTCTCAGAAGGACGGCAGCCGAGCAAAGGAAGGAGATAAGCTATTAGAGATAGAAGGGGATCTGGCTGCCATGCTCATGGGCGAACGCACTGCCCTAAACTTTCTACAGCAACTTTCCGGTATCGCAACACTCACTCGAGCCTTCGTGGACAAAGTAGCCGGGACTGCCGCCCACATTCTAGATACCCGCAAAACAACCCCCGCATACCGTTTGTTGGAGAAAGCTGCAGTTCGAGCCGGAGGCGGCTACAACCACCGCTTTGGGCTTTACGATGGGATTCTAATCAAGGACAATCACATAGCGGCGGCAGGGTCTATTCAACAGGCAGTGGGGGCGGCAAGGGCGAGCAATCGTCATTCCTTAAGGGTAGAAGTGGAAGTGGAGACGCTGGATCAATTAGCTGAAGCCATAGCTGCCGGGGCTGACGCTATAATGTTGGACAACATGGATCTGAAAACCATGGCAGAGGCTGTGCGGCGAACTGGGGGAAAAGTCCCTCTTGAGGCTTCGGGAGGAATTACCCTGGACAATGTCCGGGAAGTGGCTGCTACGGGAGTCGATCTGATCTCAGTTGGTGCCCTGACTCATTCAGCCCGGGCCGTTGATATGAGTATGGAAATTACGCCGGCCTAGCCGGCCGGCGTCCGTAGTCAGTTGTCCGTGGTCCGTCGCACAAAGAAGAAGCATAAAAATAAAATCCGAAATCCGAAACAAATCCGATTTACCAAAATCCAAATGACCAAAACATTAAATGCCTTAATAGTATGGTATTGTTTGAGAAATTGGAAAATTCGAGTTTTGAATTTGTTTCGTGCTTCGTGCTTCGAATTTCGGATTTGACAGACTCCAATCGAAGAAAGGAGCCTGTTCTTACTTCCTCCCTAGTTCCTCTGATCTCCTGGTAGCAGCCTCCACAGCGTCCATGAGCATGCCGCGCAATCCCCCACTTTCCAGGATGGTCAAACCGTGAATGGTTGTACCGCCCGGAGAGGTGATTTGGTCTTTAAGGACACCGGGATGTTCTCCACTCTCAACCAGAAGTTTGGCCGAGCCCAAGGTGGTGTGCACCGCTAGAGCCCGTGCCACCGGCCGGGTTAATCCCATCAAGACCCCAGCGTCTATGAGAGCCTCCATGAATAGGAAAACATAGGCAGGACCGCTGCCGCTCAGTCCGGTGACTGCATCCATTTGAGTCTCATCAACCTCCACGACCACACCAACTGCCTCGAACAGTGCTCTGGCCACTGCCAAATGTTCGGACTTGGTGTGGGTGCCGCCGGCAATGGCAGAAACGCCGGCCAGAACGAGTGCTGGGGTATTGGGCATAACCCGAACCACAGGTACCGGCTTATCAAGTTTCTGTTCAAGAGAAGCAATCGGCACCCCAGCAGCGATGGAAATCAGCAAGGGCAGGTGTTCAAGGCTCGCATGCGTTTCGGCAAGTACATCTCCCACTTGTTGGGGTTTCACTGCAAGGACGATCACATCGGAGCCCTCAGCCACTTCTCCGTTGTCAGAAGAGATAGAAACCTGATACGTGTCCCGGAGGTGGTGGAGCCGATCCTGGCTGATGTCACTGACCCTAATATGGCTTGCATCAAAATGGCCTGATTGCAGTAGCCCCTTGATAAGGGCTTCACCCATATTTCCCCCGCCAATAAATCCTATTGTCTTGGAGGCAACCATAACAGTCTCCCTATCCTAGTGAAAATGCTCCAGCGAGCGCATTCCCCTGGTCCCGCTTCTCGAGCGGGACGGGGTTAGCGAGCGGACTACAATAAAATGGAATCACTTCCTTACATTTCGAAGATTCCCTGGCCGCCGCAGGCGGACTGCAGGGAGCTTCAATAATGTCAGTTGTAGCGCAACCAAAATGGTTGGTGCGAATTGAAGGAAAGAAGAGTAATCTTCATTTCAAGTACGAAAATTGCATCATGTTCAAGGAACGGTTGCCGATAGATGATCGACGGCAAACAACAAATGGCTTCGGCCAATTATCAACATAGGTGGATCATTATCAGGAAAGGTTGGGAAAATGTCAATGTGTCCCGAGGATCAGAAGGGGCATTTAGGGTTTATCCTCTTGATAATAAAAAGATTTTTCTTGACACTCTGAGGAATTCAAGATAATGTTGCGTGGAAAAATGGGTAAAAGAGAAAGGAATAATGAATGTTCATTGTGGGCCATCTGTTGGATGCAATTGCGACTGTCATCTACTATGTGCTCAGTCTCTACATGTGGATCATTATCGCCCGAGCGGTTATATCCTGGGTTAACCCGGATCCGTACAACCCTATTGTCCGCGTTCTTTACAGTATCACCGATCCCGTTTTATTGGCGATAAGGCGCCGGCTGCCCCTTGCTTTCGGCGGGATAGATTTTTCGCCCATAGTGGTAATTCTAGCTATCATATTCTTGCAGAGATTCCTGGTCGCTTCACTTCATGATCTGGCTATGCAATTCGTCCACTAACCAGAACCATAAGTGGAGGATGGTTTAAACAGCAAAAGAACAGGAGAACCCAATGCTACTAAGCCCTCTTGAGATTCAGCAGAAGCAGTTCCCCAATCGGTTCCGTGGTCTGGATGCCAAGGAGGTGGAGTCCTTTCTGCAAAAGGTTGCTGATCAGATGAGCGTATATCTCAAACAGATTGACGAACTCAAGCGGGAACTGGATAACAGGGAACGCCAACTCGGCGAGCACAAGGAGCGAGAACAAACCCTGAAAAACACGCTCATTAGTGCGCAGAAAACGGTGGAACAGATGAAGGTCAACGCCCAAAAGGAGTCAAAACTTTTGGTCTCAGAGGCTGAGGTCAAAGCAGAACGCATCCTGAACAATGCGCATAACCGCTTAGCCCAAATTCATGAAGACATAGCCGAGCTCAAGAGGCAGCGGACTCAGTTCGAGCTGAAAATTCGCGCCACCATAGAAACCTATCAGAAGATGCTGGATATGCAGAAAGAAGAAGAGGCAGAGGCGGAGGACCTGGAAAGCAAGCTGAAATTCTTCACCAAACCCTAGCCCGAATATTTCATCACGCCACGGCGTGACTACGACCGAGGATATCAATGTCCTTCCGGGCGTCCTCGGGTGCCTGACCTTGCGACGTACTTTTCAAGTACGCCTCAGATCCAACCCCCTGCGGTTGCCCGGTGGTACATCCTTCTCCACGGTCTCGCGACGACAATTGAAGCTCCCTGCAGTAAACTGCAGTCCCGCTGAAGCGGGATTCGTAATGTAAGGAAGGTATTCCATTTTATTGTAGTTCGCTCGCTAACCCCGTCCCGCTCGAGAAGCGGGCCCAGGGGACTGCGCTCGCTGCAGCATTTTCATGAAACATCCGGGCTTGCAAAGCTGTTTGTTTTTCTTTCCTTTGTACATTCAAATCAGTCTTTACCCTAATTTTTAGGTTTTTCTCTGACACCTGACACCTGAAACCCTTCAAAGCCCTCGGGCCCAAATTTTTAACCACCAAGGAGTTGTCTCGTATGGAAGTACTCCGTACAAACAATGAGATGAGCAAATGGCGAGAGGAACGCTACCGTAAAGGCCGGATCGTGGGCTTTGTGCCCACCATGGGTTACTTGCACCGGGGACATCTGGCCCTTGTGGAGGAGGCCTTGCGGCGGGCCGATGAGGTGGTGGTGAGCATATTTGTTAACCCGACCCAGTTCAGCCCGGGCGAAGATCTTGACCAGTATCCCCGCGATTGGGAACGAGATCTTGAGCTCTGCCGTGAGCTTGGGGTACAGGCGATCTTTGCTCCGGAAGTTGAAGAGATGTATCCGTCGGGATTCAAGACCAGGGTTGAGGTAGACCATCTTACCCAGAATCTCTGCGGCTTGTATCGGACAGGCCATTTTTCAGGCGTGGCACTGGTTGTCACTAAGCTGTTTTGCGCGATTCGTCCCCATTTGGCCGTCTTCGGAGAGAAGGATTTTCAACAACTGGTGGTGATCAAGAGACTGAGCAAAGATTTGAATCTCGGGGTGGAGATCGTCGCCCACCCCACCGTGCGTGAACCGGACGGCCTGGCCATGAGCAGCCGTAACAAATACCTCTCAGAAGAAGAGCGCAGCTCAGCTCTTTCCCTCTCACGCTCTCTTCTGGCTGCTCGCACCATGGTCGCCGAAGGTGAACGACGGGTGAGTGTCTTGCTGGCCAGAGCCAAAGAGGTGATTGAGGCCGAGCCGCACACTCGCATTCAGTACATTCAGGTGGTGGACGAAGAGACAGTTACGGATATTGACGAGGTGACGCCCAAGGCGGTGATGGCCATGGCTGTCTTCGTGGGCCAGGCCAGATTGATAGATAATATGAGGCTGTGGATCGACGAAAAACATTAGCGGCTTTATACTAGAGGCGAGGCACTACTCAGGCTCAAACCAGTTTGGGTCATTCGGCCACTGACGTGGCTGTCATTATGCCTTCGGCGTCATTTATTGTCATTAGGTCAATATGCTAGGCTGTGATTCATAGTTAACCGTCATTATGGCGTTGAAACAACTTAATGACGGCCGTAAGGCCTCATGACGGGCGCAGCCCTAGTGACAACGAAGCGCCTATGCGCGCAGTGTAATGACTTTTTGGGTTTCGTTGTCACCACCTTTGCCTTGCGTCTCCACCCCATGAGAAACCTATTAGGGATCAACTGTGTCTTCTTTTGTGAGCGACAGTAAAAATGGGGTAATTCTCAGGGTGCAGGTGCAACCCCGGGCCTCTCGGGACGAGGTGGCGGGGCCCCATGGAGATGCGGTCAAGATACGCATAACCGCAGCTCCGGTTGCAGGGGCGGCCAACAAACACTTGCTCAAATTTCTGGCCAAGAAACTCAGGGTTCCCAGGAGTCACATGAGTATTGCCTCAGGCGCTACATCCCGGGCCAAGAGCATTGCTATCGAGGGAATATCAGCAGAAGAGGTGCGGCAGCTACTCACAAAGTAGAAATTTAGGAATTGAGGTATTTAGGAATTACAGAATTGAGGTATTTAGGGATTGAGGAATTTAGGAATCTCGGAAGGTGATTGCTAGGGACCGACAAGTATTTTCGAGAGTCAATTACAATTGCACACCATGAATACGAAGGACGAATACAATTCCTTAATTCCTTAATTTGCAATTTCTCCGATTTGTTTCTTCCTTGTTCTCGCCTTCACTTTGTGATAATAGGTACGGGAGCGGGAGAAGCCAACCATGCGAGACAAAAAGGAAGCTGTTCAGGTCAAATGCCCGAAATGTAAACGAACGCAAATAGTCTACATCCCACAAGAAGATATTCCCAAATGTCCAGACTGCAAGATCCAGATGAACATCGAGGAACTTCTAGACGAGGGAAAGTCGTATTAATGAAATAGGCAAGAGAGGTGGGAGGAAAGATCCAACTGCCCTTGCATTGGAACCGTGTGACAAAGGAGGCTTGTATGAAAAGATTTATGATTATTGTGGCGATTTTTGCGGCACTCTTCCTCTGTTTTTCTCAGACACATGTATTGGCGGCCGATATTGATCTGGCACAGAAATCAACCTTGGAGACCATCCTCAAGCGGGGTGAACTTCGAGTGGGGTTTGAATCCGGCTATATGCCCTTCGAGATGACCGACAAGAAAGGCAATTTTGTCGGCTTCGACATTGACATAGCCAAAGAGATGGCCAAGGCCATGGGTGTGAAGTTTGTACCCGTAAACACCGCCTGGGACGGGATTATCCCCGCTCTGACCACCAAAAAGTTCGACATCATTATGAGCGGTATGACCATCACCCAGGAGCGCAACCTAAAGATCAACTTCGCCGAGCCGTACATTATCGTGGGGCAGGCCATCCTGCTGGCCAAGAAACACCTGGGCATTGTGAATTCCTACAAGGATTTGAACAACAAGAAGTACACCGTAACCTCCAAATTGGGAACCACCGGTGAGCAAGCAGTAAAGCGACTCATCCCGAAGGCCAACTATAAGTCCTTTGAGACCGAACCCGAGGCCGCTCTCGAGGTGGTCAACGGTAAGGCCGACGCTTTTGTCTACGACCTGCCCTACTGCGTGGTGTTCAATGCGCAACAGGGGAAAGGCAAGCTGGTGTTTCTGGACAAGCCCTTTACTTTTGAACCGCTGGCCTGGGCCATCAACAAGGGTGACCCGGACTTCATGAACTGGCTCAATAACTTCCTGAGGCAGATAAAAAATGACGGCCGTTATGACCGCATCTACAACAAGTGGATCAAAGGCACTAAATGGATAGAAAATATTCAGCAGTAAGGCGGCGGTGCAGTGAAACCGTAAGGTATGCTTCATCTTGAAAATGCTTCAGCGAGCGCATTCCCCGCAGCTTGCTGCGGGGTTAGCGAGCGAACTACAATAAAATGGAATCACTTCCTTACATTTCGAAGATTCTCTGCAGCGACCCGACCTGAGCTCGTCGACAGGTCTTGCTGCAGGGAGCTTCAAAACTAGTAATTCTGGGGGCCGGCGGTCATTCTCTGACCGCCGAGCCCCGCTTTTATGCAACATTGAAAACCAGGTTTTTGGTTCCAGGACAAATCGCATAGAACACAGCGCCTGGCGCATAGCGAAAAAAAGAGTAAACGGTAAATGGTAAGCGGTGAATTGTCGCGAAGCCAGCACACAATCTGTTGACCGTTTACTGTGTACTATTTACCTCACGCTTTGCGCTTAGCGCTTTGCTTCAAAAGGGTAACGACAGTGGCAGAGGGCAGTTTTTCTGTAACCGATTATCTCCGAACCCGAGGTTGGCGCCATATCTCCATTTTTCTCTTTTTTCTAATGATATTGGCGGTTATCGGCGGAATTTACTACGCCACCCAGAAGGTCGAGTATACCTGGCGTTGGTACCGAATACCCCAATATTTCTATTACCATGATCGAGTTGAAATTCGGGCCGAGATAGGAGGTGATGTCGCCTCTCTGGTCCCCAAGGGTGACCGGGTGGAGGTGAAGGTCCGCGGCGCAGATGTGGAGGAGGTTTATTCTGTTCCAGCCGATTCGTTGCGGGTGAGCGAGGGGGATTACATTTATCCCGGCGACATCCTCGGGTCCTACCAGCAATGGAAAGTCGGTATCCTGCTTAAAGGGCTTTGGGTTACCCTGGAAGTCAGTATCATCGCTGTGTTCTTGGGAATTGTAATTGGTCTTTTCACAGGATTGGCCAGAATCTCCAAGAATCCTGCTTTGAGGTGGACTGCAATCACTTACATCGAACTAGTGAGGGGTTCACCTCTCCTGGTCCAGATTTTTATCTGGTATTTTGTCCTGGGGACTATGTTCAATACCCTGCTGGCTCAAAATGGAATGGGCCAACTTTCACCCCTGTGGTACGGCGTGGCAGCCCTGGCGGTTTTTGCTGGGGCTTATGTGGCTGAGATAGTCCGGGCTGGCATTCAGTCTATCCACTTTGGGCAGATGGAAGCAGCCCGCTCTCTAGGAATGACGTATCCTCAGTCTATGCACTACATCATCCTGCCCCAGGCCTTTCGACGCATCCTGCCGCCCCTGGCGGGACAGTTTATTAGTCTCATCAAGGATTCATCGCTGCTGGGGATCATTGCCATTCGTGAACTCACCAAGGCAACCAGGGAGGTGGTTACCAGCAGTTTGCAGCCCTTCGAGCTCTGGTTCGTCTGCGCCATACTCTACCTGGTGCTGACTTTTTCCCTGTCCATGTTTGTCCAATATTTGGAGAGGAGGACTGCGATCGGTGGTTAGAGCAGAAAACGTTTACAAGACCTTCTACACCACCCACAAGATTGAGGCCCTGGTGGATGTCTCCTGTCGAGTAGATAAGGGCGAAGTGGTGGTGATTATCGGTCCTTCGGGGTCAGGAAAAAGCACCATACTGCGCTGCCTGAACATGTTGGAGAAGGCTGACGAAGGCCACATCTACATAGACGGTGTCGATATTCTGGATCCCAAGACCAACATTAACAAGGTCAGGGAAGAAATGGGTATGGTATTTCAGTCCTTCAACCTCTTTCGCCATAAAACGGCGCTGGGCAATTTAACCCTGGCCCAGACAGTGGTGCGCAAACGCTCCAAAAAAGAGGCAGAAGAGAAAGCTATGGTTCTGTTGGAGAAAGTGGGCATCCCTGACAAGGCCGACTCCTATCCGGACAACCTCTCGGGTGGGCAGCAGCAGCGGGTTGCCATCGCCAGGGCCCTGGCCATGAACCCCAAAGTGATGCTCTTCGACGAGCCAACCTCAGCTCTGGATCCCGAGATGATTGGAGAGGTACTGGATGTTATGAAGACCCTGGCCCTGGAGGGGATGACCATGATAGTAGTGACTCACGAGATGGGCTTTGCCAGGGAAGTTGCGGATCGAGTCATCTTTATGGACGAGGGCCAGATAGTTGAAGTGGGCACCCCGGAACACTTCTTCAAGAATCCCACCCATGACCGAACGAAACTATTTCTAAGTCAAATTCTCTAAATTTCGGATTTCGGATTTCGGATCTCGGATTGAAAAAAATAGATTGCAAATCAAAAACTCAATCTAAATGGAGCAATCCGCATTCCGCATTCCCAAATCCGCAATCGAGTTGCCTCAATGCTCCTTAATTACTACATTCTTGCCACTAACTGCTTACTGCTCACCGCTTACTGCTTACTGTCTTTAGTTCAAGAATACCTGTCGGTACGTATCGATGGATTCCATTACCTTGCCAGCGCCACGGGTGACGGTAGTGAGCGCATCTGCTTCCACATGGACCGGAAGTTTCAACATGTCAGTCAGCAGAGTGTCCAAGCCCCTGAGAAGTGCTCCACCTCCCGCCAGCCAGACTCCATTGTGTGTGATGTCTGATGCGAGTTCCGGCGGTGTCTTTTCGAAAGTCCGCTTGATACTTTCAATTATTACATTCACCGGCTCCGTCAGGGCGCGCCTGATTTCTTGGTCGTCTACCTGGAGAGATCTGGGTATTCCTGTGAGTATTTCCTTCCCTGCGACTTCAGTCGTCATGGGCTGGGAAAGTGGACAGGCAGAGCCGATTGCCAGCTTGACCCGCTCCGCCTCATTTTCACCGATGGCGATTTGGTGGTGGTTTTGAACGTGGCGGATTATGGCATCATTAGCCTCGTCGCCGGCCACTCGCACTGATTCTGAGTAGGCCACGGCCGAAAGCGAAATCACCGCCACCTCCGTGGTCCCCCCGCCGATATCCACCACCATGCTGCCTACCGGCTTGTCGATGGGTAGGTCAGCGCCAATAGCTGCCGCCATGGGTTCCTCGACCAGGTGCACCTGGCGCGCACCTGCTTGCTCTGCTGATTCAATGACCGCACGTTTTTCCACCTGGGTAATGCCGGTGGGGACGGCCACAATGAGCCGTGGTCGAAAAAGAAAAGAGTGTCTTTGGATCTTCTTGAGAAAGTATTTGATCATTACACTGGTTACTTCAAAATCAGCAATCACTCCGTCCTTCATGGGACGAATGGCGACGATTTTCTGGGGAGTGCGGCCCAAATATTCTTTGGCCTCACTACCCACGGCAATTACCTTTCCTGTGTCGCGGCTCAGGGCCACCACTGAAGGTTCATTGAGCACAATTCCCTCACCCTTCACGTAAATGAGGGTATTGGCTGTACCAAGGTCCATGGCCAAATCTTTGGCGAAAAGTCCAGCAAGTCCGTGCAGCAACCTCATAATTACCTACCTAACGGGAGTCTTCTCTGGCGACAAGTTAATCCGTCCAACCATAATCTCGATCTAATTTTCAGCGGTGATGGTATCTGGGCGAAACCGATCCAGACGCACATTCAAGCAGATTTTACTTTTGTGTCTCGATTGGAAGCGTTCGCTGCTTGATCGGTTAAGGCTTGAAAAGCCATGGTCCACAGTTCACGGGATGAAGCCGCATCTCGGGGATAGAGTGCAGAACCAAAACTAACCTCCAGCCGGGGCAGGTCATCCAATGATGCCAGCACCTCTTGGTGTATAGCGGCGGTACTGGACACGAGTTGGTCATGCATGGCTCTTCCCGATTCGTCCTCAAACAATACGGCAAAACGGGCTTGATCTAGACAACCAATGAGTTGTTTGTCTCTGAGTCGCTGGAGCAGTGTTGAGGCGATGCGCTGGCGTATGATTGCCAGATCTGGCAAAGCTACTCGAGTGCTCAGTGCCTCAAAACCCTCGACGGCAATGATACCTAGTCCCAGACTGACACCGTTTTGCCGACACCTTTCCAGTCTTTTCTTGAGAATCCGGTCAAAAGCCTCAGTGTTGCACACTTCGGTGATGGGGTCCAAATTGCGAACAAGAGCCAGTTCACGCTTAAAGGTAAAATTTTGCAGGACGAGAGTGGCACGCCTTACCAGGGCAGTTATTGCACCTAGTTCTTCCTTACTCCAGTCAGCTTCGGTGCGGCTGATAAAAGCCATCACACCTCCCATTTCAGCCGCTTCCCAGGCCAGGGGCATACCGACCAGGGCACCAATTCTACCGATGGAGTCTTTCGGGCCAAAAAGAAAAGGAATACGAGTGCGAGAGCGAAACTTGGGAATAACTAAAGACTTACGATTCTGGAAGATCCAACCAATAATACCCTGGTCAGCTGGATGTGAACTTCTGAGAAGAGATGAAACCATGCCGCCCGAAGCGGCGACTAATTGCAAGAATTGGCCCTCTTTGATGGGCACAGCAACTAAAGCGCTGTCCGCTTGCAGATATTGACAAGCGGCGTCCATCAAGCGGGTTAGATATGGTACCGGATCGTCAGTGTCTGCCGGCAGTGCGTCAGCACGGCGCCACAGAGTCAAGAGTTGACGCTGGCGCTGATGGAGGTGACTGGCCCGCTCAGCACCGAGGGCATTACCGACAACAGTTGCAAAGCCCGAAAGAAGCTTCTGGGCTTTATTGGTAAAGACGTACTGGCGCTTACTGTCCACACAAAGCACGCCTTTGGGCTGCTCAAGGGGAAAAGCCAGGAAGGATTTGATGTTTTCGTCGCTTTGATAGTAGGGAAGAATCTTGGTGTCGCGGTCAAAGTGATCGATACTTAGTGGTTCGTTATTCTTTGCCACCCAGCCCACCAGGCCCCCTTCCTCGAGAGAAAATCGAGCGTCGGGGTTGATGTGCTTGCTCAAGCTATGAAATGCTCTCAAGGTAAGGTGTTTGCTACTGTCATCCCAAAGAAACAGGGCCGCCGTGTAAGCATCCAGGCAGTTACTCAGCAGAGCAGTGATGTCGTCGAGTTGTCGATCAACTGACATATGGACCTGCAGGTGGGGCACAGAAGGATATAAATGAAGCGGCTCGATAGACATGCCCGTTCGGGTGCTATCTCACCGTACTCTGACCAATATTATTAATTGTTACCACATGTTATCTCATGCCGGGCCACGGTTCGGTCCATGAATAGCCTATTTAGGAAGTTGTGTCAACCAATTTCCAATTTCAGATTTCAGATTTTGGATTGCAGATTGAAAACTCCGAAATTGAAATACGACCATATTAACCTAGTCCTTATTGTAGCGCCCTGAGGAAACCTGAGTGAGGATTTACCACGGAGGGAATAAACGAGTATTTTAGATTTAAGATTGTAGATATAAACAAATCTGATCTTACTAAATTTCGCATTCTGCATTCTGCATTCTGCAATCTGAAATTACATGCCTCCGTGTCTCTGTGGTTAGAAAATAAAAGTGCATATCGAAATCTAGCATCCACAGTATGCAGAGCTAAATGGATGGGTGTTTTGGAAATTTCAAAATTAAATCTGCAATCTGCATTCTAAAATCTTCAATGATCAGCGCTCCAATTCATTCGGTGACGGTTGTCAAATCGTACTGAATAGGATTAGGATAGGGGGATGTTGACAAAAGGAGGATTGGATGGCCACGATTCGTGTGATGTCAGAACAGCTGGCCAACAAGATTGCCGCCGGTGAGGTAGTTGAAAGGCCTGCTTCAGCGGTAAAAGAACTGGTTGAGAATGCCATAGATGCGGAAGCTCGCCAGATAAGCATCGAAATCCATGGTTCAGGCTGCCGTTCCATACGGGTGGTTGATAATGGTGTCGGTATGGAAGAGGACGACGCCATTCTGGCCCTTGAGCGGCATGCTACCAGTAAGATCAGCAGCGATGCAGACCTCGCTGCCATCCAAACCCTCGGATTTCGCGGTGAAGCCCTCCCGAGCCTGGCGGCGGTGTCGAAATTTGAGCTCACAACGAGAACGAGGGACTCCACCGCGGGTACTCGTATTAGTGCCTCTGCAGGGGTGGTGAAAGGAGTGAACGAGTGCGGCTGTCCACCTGGTACCCAAGTGTGGGTTCGTGATCTTTTTTTTAATCAACCAGCGCGACGTAAATTTCTGAAAAGTGAGAAGACCGAGTTCGGACAGGTGGTAGATACGCTGACCAGGCTGGCCCTGGGACGACCGGAAACCCATTTCTCCCTGAGGCAGAAAAATCGCCAGATTCATGACTGGCCCGCAGCGATAAATCTGCAGCAGCGGCTGGCACAAATCTTCCCCAAGAGATCAACACAATCCTGGTTGGCAGTATCCCACAGACAAGGGGTCTTGAATTTTGAAGGATTTCTAAGCCCCCCAGAGCTTTACCGATCTGACAGCCGCATGCTTTTCCTTTACGTCAATGGCAGACCGGTTTGGGATCGCCAGCTGAGGTTTGCCCTTCTGGAGGCCTACAGAACATTGCTGCCAAAGGGTAAATATCCTCTCGGGGTGCTTTTTCTGGAATTGCCTGCCCAGCAAGTGGATGTAAATGTGCACCCAACGAAAGCGGAGGTGCGTTTCCAAGATCCGCGGACTCTCTGTGCAACAGTAACGTCTGCGGCGCAAGCCGCGCTGGCCACTATGGAGAGGCAGAGATGGGCTCGGCCTCTGGTTGCAGGCTCTGGGCTGCGAGCTGCCGAGGCTCTGATTCAAGGTAAATTGGCGCCTCTCTCACCTGCGGGGGCAGCAGTATCCGAGCCAAGGATTCAAACCTATGAGGCGCTCGATTTTCCCCAGAGAGGTTTTTCCACGGATGAAGAAAGCAGGCGACCACCGGAAAAATTGCACCAGGAACTCGGGCTGTTGTTTGGCGAACTGAATGTCATAGGTCAATTCCACAACACCTATATTCTCTGCGAAGCGCCGGACGGTCTGATTCTTATTGATCAGCACGCGGCTCACGAGCGTGTTTTTTTCGAGGCTTTTCATAAAGAGGCGATTGAAGGGCAACTGTCAAGTCAGATTTTGATGATTACTGAGACTGTAGAGCTCACTGCTGAGGAGAGCGCCTGGCTGGAGGACTCCTTGCCTCTCTTTTCAAAGTTGGGGTTTAGGTTGGAGCCATTTGGTAGCTATACCTTCGTAGTACGTGCGGTTCCGGCAGTGGTCCTCCGCCAAGAGCCATTAGAACTGCTTCAGGAGTTGGTGGCAGCCGGCTGTAAGGGGGCAGGCTCTCTCGGACCGGAGACTCTGCTTGAGAAACTACTGCAATCAATGGCGTGCCAGGTCGCCATAAAGGCTGGCCAGAGGTTGGGGAGGGAGGAGATTGCGGCACTCTTGCAGCAGCTCGATGGACTAGATCGTTGCTCAACCTGCCCACACGGCCGTCCTCTCTGGTGGAAACTCACTATGGGTGAGGTAGAAAGGATGTTTGGGAGGGCATAGAGCATAGGGCATGGGGCATAGAGCACGTTCAAAACCAAATCCGAAATCCGAAGCACGAAGCACGAAACAAATTTTGATTGTGATGTGAGATATGAGATATGAGATGTGAGATTATGGTAGACGTATTTCTCCTTCCCACATCGCACATCTCACATCCCACATCGATTGTCTTAGATTTGTTTCGGATTTCGGATTTATCTGCATGCGCAGGCGCCATGCAGTGGCCGCTACACAGCAGGCGTGGCGAATAGAGACGAGGGCTTCTAAAGTGTTGGAGGAACCACAAGATTGATGAGTGACGAGCGGCCACGTGTCATCGCTGTAATGGGTCCCACTGCAGTGGGGAAAACCTGGCTGACTTCACAGTTGACCAAAAATTTGGGCGGTGAGATTGTAAACGCGGATTCGGTGCAGATTTATCGTTTCATGGACATTGGCACCGCTAAACCCACAATGGCTGATAGGGCTGAGGTGGTCCATCATCTTGTGGACATTGTGGATCCTGACCAGGACTTCGATGCCAGTCGGTACAGCCAACTGGCAAGAGAGGTGATCGCACGTCTGGCCCGACAGGGCAAGCCCGCCCTAGTGGTAGGTGGAACCGGCCTGTACCTCAAAGCGATTTTTCACGGGCTTTTCCCCGGAGCTCCTTCAGATCCTATAGTAAGACAACGTTTGCGTCGAGAAGCAGCGAAAAAGGGTAGGGGCGAGCTTTACCAGCGGCTTCAACGGCTAGATCCAGTCACCGCCCAGCGAGTCCATCCACACGACCTTTTTAGAATTATCCGGGCCCTGGAAGTGTGGGAATGTAGGGGACAACCGATCTCTGTCCTCCAAAGTGATCACGATTTTAGCGATCGGCCATTTCTGCCGCTGAAAATAGGATTGCGACGTCCTCGCCCCGAACTGTATGAGCGCATTAACAGCAGAGTGGAAAAAATGATGAGCCTGGGACTTCTGGAGGAGGTTAGAGAACTGCTGAGCCGAGGCTATGGACCACACCTCAAAAGCATGCAGGCATTGGGTTACCGGCACATGGTGCAACATCTGATACATGGTGTGGCTATCACTGAGGCTGTGAGGACCATGAAGCGAGATACTCGCCGGTATGCCAAAAGACAAATGACGTGGTTTCGACGCGACCAGGAGATCAACTGGTTTCACCCGAGCCAAAAGGAGGATATTGTCAGGCTCGCTGGGCGGTTCTTGTGCGGCCTCAATCGGGACGCCAGCTGAAAATGCTTCAGCGAGCGCATTCCCCGCAGCTTGCGGCGGGGTTAGCGAGCGAACTACAATAAAATGGTATAAATACCTTACATTTCGAAGATTCCCTGCAGCGACTCGACCTGAGCGACACGAATTGAGCTCGTCGACAAGTCTCGTCGACAGGTCTTGCTGCAGGGAGCTTCAACCGCGAGCAAACAAAAATCAACATTGATCACAAAACGGAATACTAATTGCTAATAGATAACTGGTGCCTGGTTCTTCGTGCTTAGCGGTTCCTGCGCTGAACGTTCTGCGCGCGGACAAAAGAGTTGACAAAACCCCTAAGTATCTATACAAACTGGCATATCAAAAACACTTCAGTAAAATACTGTGAAACTATAGGTGGCGATTACGCATGGCATTGAAGGGAAACATTGAGACATTTTATCTGTCCAGCATGCTGCAGTTGCTTGCCCAAGATAAGAAGACAGGCATTCTCACCATCGCCGATAAAGGGCGAATGGTGCGGGTGTACATCAAGAATGGCAACATTATTTATGCGGTAGGCACCCAAAAGGAGGTAAGACTGGGTTATCTTCTGCGCACCAAAGGCATCATCTCAGCCGAGGAACTCCAGAAGGCCTTAACCTTGGCGAAACAGAGAAAAGAGCGATTGGGTAAGATCCTGGTGGAAAAGAGCTATATTTCCCTCGAGACCCTGAAGAAGTTTATTCATCAGCAGGTGCGCGACATCCTCTACGATTTGTTCTTGTGGAAAAAAGGGGACTTCGAGTACGTGGACCAGGATTTCGACCTGGACGAGGAGTTTGTCACTGAGCTAAATCACATGGAGGTAATTTTAGAGGGAACCCGGCGTGTGGATGAGTGGGAAATTCTCAGTAAGAATATTCCAAATCCCCACGTGGTTTTCAAAATTAACAAAAGTGTGGAGAAACAGCGCGACACAGTTAACCTGACAGCAAATGAGTGGCGGGTAATCTCACTCGTTGATGGAAGGCGGACAGTAGAACAAATCGTCGACGACAGCGGCCACGATGAGTTCGTTGTCTATCGCATGATCAACTCTCTGATTTCCTCGGGCCTTATTGAACCAAGCGGAGGTGCTGCTGCGGTGACTTCCGGGGGCAAGAGTGAAGCTCCTACTATCATCCACATTTATCACCATGTACTCCTGGGCATACTGAAGATCACAGAAAAAGCCGTCGGCGATCGAGCCTACAATCTTTTGGAAGAAGCCAAAGCCCAGGTGCCGGCCCAATACTCGAAATTACTCAGAACCTATGATTGCCGAAGTGATGCCAAGAAAAACCTGAAGCTGGTCCTGGAGGCTGCTCCTAATTCTCCTCCCGGCAATGAGGAACTACTGTACGCGTTCAATGCCTGGATCCTTGCCATCCTGCACAAACAGAAAGGAATTTTGAGTGAAGAGGCCATGGTAACTAACCTCCAGGAATTGACCAGACCCGACGCCGCCTGGCAACAGCTTGCCGGCAAGTCCAACCTCAAAGGAGCCATCCTGAGCACCATCATCCAAACGGTGGAGCAATTTCAGCAAGAAGTGAACCAGGGTGCGAAGGGCAAGGGAAAAGGAATTCTCTCCTTTCTTAAACGGAAGTAAATATAGGCCGTTGTCTATCGTCCATCGTCCGTGGCAATTTGTCCTTGCTCATTCATTACTTAGGCTCATTCCATGCGATACTCTGAGGCCTCTCCCCCTCGCCCGCAACCCAGAGCCATCCTTACGAGTGTCCATCCAAAAATCCCCCCGTACTCACCACGAGACTGCAACGGGATCTTCGACAAAGAGGAGGTATTCTTGTGTTTTCCGGGTGGACACTAAATACTTATGACGATGCCTCTTGAGAAATGAAAAATGAGGAATGCGAGCTACTTGGTAGGAATTTTCTCAAGGGCAAGATCTAACTCTGTGGGCGTACGCCAGCGCTTCTTAGGATCTTTGTGCAGACATTTCAAAATGGCTTCATCCAGTTTGGCAGGAATGCTGGAAATATGCACCCGGGGAGGCACGGGGTATTTCTCATTGTGCTGTTTCTTGAAGTCCTCCGGTGATGGCCCTTCAAACGGCAATTTCCCTGTGAGAGCTTGATAGAATACGAGGCCGAAAGAGTAGAGATCTGCGGCCTGCTTCATCTTATCCGGCATTCGCGCCGGAGCGCGGTTGAACAGCTCGGGCGCCATATAGGCTAATTCAAAAGCGGAGAGTTTCTCATAGTTCGTTGTCAAATCCAGCATGTTACTGAGCTGGTAGACAAGACCAAAATCGGTAATTTTGGCGTTGCTAACCTGGTCGCTGACAATCACCCGTTTGGAGTTGAGAGCAAGGTGGAATATCTTCCTGAGGGTATCGTCAGCGCCTCGATGCGAATGGGCATAGGCAAGAGCGTTGAGGAGGGCTCTGGCCAAGCTGAGGGCCTCGGCTATGGACAGGTGAGGTTTCTCTTTTAGCAGATCCTCCAGGGTGCTGTCAAAATTTTCCATGATTAGGTAATAGTGGCCCTCATGTTCGGCTACATCCAGGACTCGAGTGATGTTGCGGTTTTCCATATTCAGTTGCTCGTAGGCCCACTTCACAATGAAATCTTTGACCTTAGCCCCACCAGACAGTTGAGGGAGAAGGGTCTTGGCGACACGAAAGGTTCCACTCGGAACCTCGCGCACTCGGACAATCTGATGGATCTCATCCTGACCAAGTTCTGCCTGAATTTCGTACTTGAGATTAGGGTCCACCTGGAGGCCAAGCAAACCCTTGCCAGTGGACAAGAGGGGTCCCTGGGTCTGCGTCTGCACCTTGGAGCGGATTACCTTGTGAGTGGGATCAATAGAGGCAGCACGCTGGAAGTAGGTTTGCGCCCGGTCGTATAGATTTTTCCTCTCGCAGGCAGTTCCCATCAGATAATAGTACTTCAACGTTTCAGGTCCGGGCTTGATGGACTCTATCCAGGGAAGAGCATCTTCCAAGACCTCAAGAGTTCGATCATAGTCCTGTCTTTTTAGCAAAGCCTCGCCGAATTCGGTCAGGGCAGTCAATTTGTAAGGGGTGTCCTCCAGCATTACGTGCAGATATTCATTGGCAGCACTGTCGAATTCGCCCGCACGGAGAAGGTGTCTGGCAAGCTTCAAGCGAATGTCGGTCTTCTCACTTCCGTTGTCAAGCATCTCTTGGTAAATGGCCGCGACTCGCTCCATGGCATCAGCGTTACCCGGATCTTTCTCCAGTACTTGCTCATATAAGGGCACTAATCGGTCAACCGGGACCTGCTGCTCGCTCTCCATGTGCCGCAGCGTTTTGATGGCTTTCGAGAACTGCTCGTTCTTGAGGTGAAGCTTCACCACGTTTAGCTCATAGCGATCGCTATCTTTGGCCAAGCTTTTGACCTTCTTGGCCGCAGTTCGATGCGTCGGGTCGCTCGCCGCCAGCTGCTGGTAGAACTCTAGGGCCTTTTCCATGTCCCCAGCTGTTTCATACCCTACCGCCATCTGCCCCAAGAGCACATTGCGGTCGGTATCATCCAAACCTTTCTGTCTATAGGTCTTCTCCAAGATCCGGAGACCTTCTCTGTGCTGCCCGAGCTGAATATGAGCCTTGCCAATCTGCAGAGAACATTCAATCGGCTGGAATCCTAGGCTGGCAGCGCTTTGAAACTCCTGGATTGCCTCGGCGTAGAGACCGATGTCCAGAAACGCTTGCCCTCGATTGAAGGCAGCACTTCCTTCCCCTTCTTGGGCATCGATATGCTCTTCGGGTTTGGCCTCCGAGGGTTGGCCGTGGAATTCGGCTTCCTGGCGTTCAATGAGAGCCAGTTGTTCCCGAATAAATCCGCGACGGCTTTCGTAGGTTTGACGAAAGGCTGGATCGGTAGAGGCTTTTTGCGAGAGGGATCCTAATTCTTCCAGGAGCTGTTGATAGACCTGGCGGGCTTCGTCGAAAAGACCCTGAGAAAGGTAGAGTTCAGCCTCATGTATCTTTTCTTGGATCTCAGAGAGGCCATCGGCGCTGGAATGGTTAATATTGTCTGATTGCATGGTCAGGGAAGACCCCGGGCAACTGTCCTGCTAACCTGGGAGGCGGTCAATCAGTCTAGGCCGGTGGCGATTTACGAGAGCACGTAGTTCGGATCAATAACGTTAATCTCAAAATCTCCTTCAATGGTGGCCGTGCCGCTCACCTTTCCTGGTACCCCAGCTTTGCGGAAGCCTTTGACGTCATAGGGCGTCCTTTGCATGACCTCATCAGTCAGTAAGGCACCGTGGCGCTCACCAGTGCTGAGCAGAACAATACCTCTGACGGGGGCTACGGCCTCGGTGTCATCGCTGCCAAGGATTTCCGCACCAAGAGTGATAATGGGGAATTGGATTTTCTTCAAGTCTTTCGGTTTGAGGTTGGCGAGAGGACCAGTAATTCCCCGCTTGATGCTGCGAAATGCCCCCTTGAAATCGGTCAGTCTAAGGTAACCTCTCTTGCGCAAACTCTTCACTTTGCCCTTGGAAACCTTGTAGATATTGACGACGGCCTCCGCAGGAATACCCAGGGTGTTGTTGACCACGTCGGCCAGGTAAATGCTAGCCTGTGCATCGGGAGTCATACCAGGGGACTCGGAAGGTATCTCCTCGACCAGGTCCAATACTGGTTCGGAATCTAGAGACTCCATGAACTCATCAGAATCCAAGGAGAACTCTTCAGTTTCCAATTGCGCATCTTTGAATGCTATCCCTTCGGATGCCACACCCTTACCGGCAAGACTGTGCTGCAGGTTGGAAGCGGCCTGACTTAGACTCTGAACAGCATTACGGATAGTTGTAACCTGCGAATCAATTGCAGCCTGGGCTTTCGGGGCAAGGGCTCCCTCTTGCTGCTGGTCTAAATTTTGCTCAAGTTTGCTCAGCGCTGCACTCAGATTGCCGGACAGTTCCTGGGCGTCTGTCAGTTTAGCTCCTACAGTCTTATGCACGGAGCCAAAATGTCTCTCTAATTTCTGGAGAGCAGGCTTGCCTGCCATTGCTTGCAAAATGCGAGCAAAAAAGGTGGTGGTCTCCTGGTCAAGGACCTGCAAAGCATTGGAAAGTTGACCACTCAGGGCTCTGGCTTCTTGGATGAAGGGCTGCTGGGATGCAGGAGTATCAGCCGGGACCATCTCAGGTGGCGGAGCCATTTCCGCTGGCTCTGCCGCTGGCTCCAGAACCGGTTCTTCGTCGAAAAGCTCCTCAAAAACTGGTTCCTCCTCGGGAGGTGCCTCCGGAGTTGGCTCTGCCCCGGGTATGTCTTCAGCGACAAGTTCTTCTTCCAAAAGCTCGTCCAGCACTGGTTCTTCTTCAGAGGTAGCCGCCAGTGTTGGTTCCTCTGCGGTGAGTGCTTCCAGTGTCGGTTCTTCTTCCGGAGGTTCTTCCAGCAAGGGTTCTTCTTCTGCAGGAGCGATCAGAGTCGGCTCTTCTTCGAGCGCTTCCTCTAATACCGGTTCCTCTCCGAATAATTCGTCCAGCACTGGTTCTTCTTCAGGGGTAGCCGCCAGTGTTGGTTCCTCTGCGGCAGCCTCCTCCAGAATCGGCTCTTCCTCGAGCGCTTCTTCTAATACCGGTTCTTCCCCAAATAGTTCGTCTAGAACTGGTTCGTCTTCAGGGGTAGCCGCCAGTATTGGTTCCTCTGCGGCAGCCTCCTCCAGAATCGGCTCTTCCTCGATTATCTCCTCCAGCGCTGGTTCTTCCGCGACCATTTCTTCCAAAATCGGCTCATCATCTGGCGGAGGCTCGACGGCTGGTTCGGGCTCAACTGCTGGAGGTCTTTCTGCCGACGGTTTCATCCGCTGGATCTCAGCCTTCACCCGCCTAAATTGACCGAGCAATTGGTCCATTACCTCGCTGCGCTCAGCCTCTGTGGGTTCTGACTCCCGCAGGAAGAGATCAAGACCGCGGGTAGCTCCATGTAAAAACTGGACGGAGATCGGCGCTGCATCAGCCTTTGCAGCCCGTAGATATGTGAGCACGCCCAGGGACATTTTAATCACTGCCATGCAGTGACGATCATCACCGTGCTTGTCGCTAACGGCCTGGAGCTCTTTTTCAAAATCCTGTATGGACTCCGGAGTAATTTCCCAATCCAGAGTGAGAAGACTCTCCTTCAATTGAGCTAAAGGATCATCTGCGGCTTCAGCCGGCGGAGCCGGGACAGATTCTTCCACTGGTTTCTCTGCCGGTTCTTTGTCGGGCTCTTCGGGTGGGGCTTCCTCAGCTCGCGAAGGTTCCTTCCCCTCGGTTTTTTTTACGAAGAGTTCGTCTATGGCCTTGTCAATGTCGGCCTCTAATTCGCTGGCATCAACTCCTGCCAAGGGGTCGTCGGTCAAATCCATTTCCCCCTCCTTATGGCAACTGGCGATTGTTAACGAGATAAAAGCTTACGGCTCACATATTTTACTGTCCCCTTGCTGATCTCTCTCAGCGTCTCAAACACACCGTCGCCCTTGAGTGCGCTGCCACTGAAATAGGGAACCTGGAGTTCCTTGTTCAGGTCTTCCTGCATCTCCTCAACAGAGAGGATGGGGATATTAGAACCGCCGAGGTCTCTCTTATTGTACTGAAGGACGAGAGGAATTTCCTTAATGTCGATGTTATCTTCAGCAAGATTCAGTCTCAGATTTTCCAGACTCTCAATGTTCTTCTCTTTCTGAACCTTCAGGGAATCAGCAACGAATACAATGCCATCCACACCTTTGAGAACCAGTTTGCGGGTCGCATTGTACATGACCTGGCCAGGGACGGTGTAAAGCTGGATTTTTATACTCAATCCCTGAATCTGACCGAGGGCCAAAGGGAGAAAATCAAAAAAGAGCGTGCGGTCACCCTTGGTATCGATGGTAACCATCTTGCCACGAACAGAGTCGGTCATGGCCTGGTGCAAGTAGAGCAGGTTGGTAGTCTTGCCCCCTCGCCCAGGTCCGTAGTAGACGATCTTACATTGGACCTCGTTTTTACTAAGATCAATAAACGACACAGTTACTGCTCTCCGCCCAGAATAGGTACCAGTGTATCAGTCACTCTCGCGGTATTTAACCTGATCAGCCCCAAGGAAACATCCTTGCCGAAAAGGGTAATAAGAATGAACCCCTTTCCCACTTTGGTGAAGTGGATGCTTTCATTTTTGCCTTTGTGGAAAAGAAGAGCGAAGTCATCTTCGCCAATGAGTTTAGCAATCTCGGCGGTTGCGCCGAAATTGGCCGCAGAGAGTGCAGCTAAGGCTACAACATCCAGATTGGCAGGATCGCCTCGATTGACAATAAGATTACCAGAACGGTCAACCAAGAGGACACAGTCAGCCCCGGCCCGGAGAAGGTCTTCATCCAGAACGCTAATGATGTTATCTATCGATTCTTTGGATAAGACGAGATCCATACCCCCCCTCACTTTTACTGGCTCCGCACTAGGTGAGAGCAGCGATTAAACACGTATGCTTTCAATTTCGCTACAAAAAAGATCTCGGTATCTATAGCAGCATTGCTATAAAAATGCAAATACTTTTTTGTAGTAATGTCGCATGCCTGCAGGAATCATGCCGTGTTCAGCTCATCAATCGAACTGTCAATCTAACATGCGTCGAAGGGCGATCAGTTCTTGTTTGATTTCATCCAAGGTTGGGTGGTGTGAAGAGTGATCTGAGGGGAGTTTTAATTTCTTGCGGGCGCCAGCGATGGTGTACTGCTCGTCGTGAAGCAAATTCTTGATGTGCAGGAGCATCTCCACATCTTTACGACGGTAAACCCGCTGCTTTGAAGGGGCGCGTCGGGGTCGGACAAGGGAAAACTCTCGCTCCCAATAGCGAAGCACATGAGTGGGAACGCCTACAATCCGGCTCACCTCGCCAATCTTGAAAAACCGCTTACTGGGAATGAAGTCTGTCATAATCGAGGCACATGCCGTTTCAAAAAGCGGTCAACAGCGAAAAGGAAAAGGGTTAAGGTTTTCGTCCCAACTGCTTGTATACCGTTCACTGATTGCTTCGTATAGAAGCTTGCACTGTCTGCTGTGTAATATGCAACACCATCGATTAAATTTCAAGAGCGTATTTCAGCCTGGAATGCGGCGATGACCTTTTGGCCAAATGCCGTATGGATTTCATTGACCTCCAGGTCAGTGAGACTACGTTTTCCGGATCTGTAGGTGATGCGGAAGGCAAGACTCTTTTTACCTTCTTCTAGCTGTTTGCCGTGATACTGATCGAAGAGGGTGATGGATTCAGAGTACTGCGGTCGATGTTTTTCTAGATA
The DNA here is from genome assembly GCA_022340745.1 of Deltaproteobacteria bacterium. Taxonomy (GTDB): domain Bacteria; phylum Desulfobacterota; class Syntrophobacteria; order BM002; family BM002; genus BM002. The sequence continues at coordinate 34,124 of JAJDNL010000019.1, read as the reverse complement.
ATCGAGCAAATCTTGGGCGGCGACAGTACCAGAAACGACAATGGCCAGGTCACGGTTGACCGCGGGGAATCTTGGCAAGGGCTTGAACTTTTTCAGAGATACCGTGTTTTCCATGAGGAGGTCGAAGTCGATGTCAAAAATATATATGGGGCCTTTGAGGTCGAAGTCCTCTAGAACCCTGGGATGGACCTCCCCCAGATCCCCCAAACAAGAGTCGGCCAAGAAGAGGCACGCAGCGGCATCTGGCTTTAAGTAAGGAGCTGGATTCGTATCGGCCCAACGAATATCTGCGACTCCGAGACCCAGAAAGAGAGCCTCGAGCGCACCTTTGATATCGAAGAAATCAACGCTCTCAGCTGGCTCGTTCCATCCTAGCGGCCGACGCGTACCAGAGAGCAGGCCACAAAGGTTGAATCGCTCTTCAGGAAGTTCCTCCGCTCCTCTGGAGAAAAAGACCTTGCTGATTTCAACGAGTCTCAAATTGAAGTTGTTTTGGCGCTGGTTGCGGGCGGCAGTTTCTAGCATACCTGGAACAAGTGAAGTGCGCATTACTGCCTGCTCCTCGCTCAAGGGGTTGCGAAGGGGAAGGAGCCGCCTCCGCGGGTCGTCCTCTTCAAGTCTCAGCAGATCAACAGATTGGGCGCTGATGAATGAGTAGGAGACAATTTCGCAAAAACCGTGGGTTGCAAGGAGCTGTTTGCTCTGCTGTCTGATGACCTGATCTTGAGCCGGCTTGGCTGAAGCCAGGCGAGCCATGGGTGAAGCACTGGGGATACGATCGTATCCTGCCAACCGGGCCACTTCCTCCATGAGATCCACTTCGCGGCTGAGGTCGGCGCGAAAAGATGGTGGATCTACCACGAGGAGGTCTTCTTCGGCAGTGCTGACCTTCAACTGAATCGACTCCAGATGTTTACAGATCTCTTCTCTGGTGAGATCCGTGCCCAGGAAGCGATTGGTTTTAGACACCTTGAGTTGTATCGATTCCTGCCCAATTGGAACTGGATAGACATCAATGCAGCCGGCGGCCAACTCACCATCGCCCAGTTCCACCATAAGCTGGGCGGCCCGATCCAATGCGGTAAGCACACCCTCAGGGTCTACCCTCCGCTCAAAGCGATAAGATGATTCGGTGCTCATTCCAAGGGCTTTGGCGGTCCGCCTGGTGCCAGTTGGTTGAAAATGGGCACTTTCGATAAGAACGGTGTTAGTATCGGGAGCAATCTCCGAGTCAAGGCCGCCCATGATGCCGGCCAGGGCTACGCCGTGGCTGGCATCACAGATAAGCAGCATATCTTGCTGCAACTCATGCTTCTGGCCGTCCAAGGTTACGAACGTTTCATTGGCTTGCGCCCGACGCACCACAATACGGTTGCCGTCCAGACGGTGGAAGTCGAAGGCGTGCAAGGGTTGGCCCAACTCCAGCATAACATAGTTGGTAACATCCACAATGTTATTGATGGCCCGGATACCCTGCGCCTCCAAACGCTGTCGCAGCCAAAGAGGAGAAGGTTTAATGGTAATATTTTGAACCACCCGGGCGGCATAGCGAGGGCAGAGGTCCGGATCCTCAATAGTTACCGAGGTCAAAGTTTCTACTGGCGGGCCGCTCTCCTTGAGGCTAATGGGAGGGAGAGACCACGGGAGGTCAAAGAGGGCCGCCACCTCCCTGGCGATGCCCACGAGGCTCAGACAATCGGCCCTGTTTGGTGTAATGCCTATATCCAGAACTAAGTCGTCCAGTTCGAGAGCTTCGGCCAGGGGGGTTCCGGGGGACAAGTTGGAATCCAGGACCATTATGCCGCTCGCGTCTTCTCCCAGACCGAGTTCTTTTTCCGAACAAAGCATGCCCTGGGAGAATACGCCATGAATTTCAGCTGAGCCAATCTCAGCACCGTCAGCCAGACGGGCGCCATCCAGGGCAAGAGGCACCATCTGTCCCGCCGCCACATTGGGAGCGCCGCAGACCACATCCAGGATACCTCCAGAGCCCTGCACCTTGCAGACTTGGAGATGCTCAGCAGCGGGATGTTGCTGTATGCTTTGGATGCTCCCCACCACAACCCGCTCCAGGCCGAAGTGGAAAGGCTCAATGGCTTCCACTTCCAAGCCGGCCATGGTAAGCCGGTGGGCAATCTCATCAGGTGAAGCATCACAGCTGATTAAAGAGCGAAGCCATTTGAGGCTGATGAGCATAATTTGTTCCTGCGGTCGTTAAGGTTCCAGCAGCTGCACCAACTAGGCACTAAGCACTATGGACTAGGCACCAAGTCTCGGGGTTTCAGGTGTCGGGTTTCAGGTGTCAGGAAAAAACTGAAACCTGAACACTGAAACCTCAGTGCTAGAACTGTTCCAAGAACCTCAGGTCGTTATCAAAAAACAACCGGAGGTCGTTGATTCCGTACTTGAGCATGGCAATGCGTTCGATGCCCATGCCAAAAGCATAGCCGGTAACCTCTTCTGGATCATAGCCAACCATTTTAAACACTTCTGGATCGACCATGCCGGAGCCCAGAATCTCCAGCCAACCAGTTTCCGAACAAACCCGGCACCCCTCACCCCGGCACATGACACACTGGATGTCCACCTCTGCGCTGGGCTCGGTAAAAGGAAAAAAACTGGGGCGGAAGCGCAGATCCACATCCGCTCCAAACATCTGGTGCACGAAAACGGTGAGCACACCTTTGAGATCACCGAAGGAGACGTCCTTGTCCACCATGAGGCCCTCGACCTGATGGAACATGGGGGTGTGAGTCACGTCTGAATCGCACCGGTAGGCCTTGCCAGGTGCGATGATTCGCACGGGTGGTGGTTGTTTTTCCATAACCCGCACTTGAATGGGGGATGTGTGGGTACGCAGAACGATATTGTCCGTGACGTAGAAAGTATCTTGCATGTCACGGGCAGGATGGTCTTTGGGGATATTGAGGGCCTCAAAATTGTAGTAGTCCAACTCCACATCTGGGCCCTCAACCACCTCGAATCCCAGTCGCTGAAAGATTTCTGCGATCTCCATGCTAACTTGGGTGATGGGATGCAGGTGACCTAGGTACGGCAACCTGCCCGGCAGGGAAATATCCAAAGCAGTACTGTGAGCGGAGACGGAGGTGGTGCGAGATTTAGCCTCTTCAAAAGCGCTTTCCAACCGTACGCGTGTCTCATTCAGTATCTTGCCAAGAACAGGACGCTCTTCTGCGGGGCTCTCCCCCAGTTTTTTAAACAGGTGGGAGAGTGTTCCCTTGCGCCCCAGCACAGCGATGCGCAGTCGTTCCACATCCTTCGCTTTATCGATGGTTGCCAATCGCTCAATGGTTTCCTGAAGGAGGGTATCAATTTCTTGTTTCATTGTTTTGGGAGGAGTAGATCTAGGCGTCCCGGCGGGCTAGTTCCGCGATCTGAGCAAAGCCTTGGGGATCGTTGACGGCGAGGTCGGCCAGCACCTTACGATCCAGGCCTATTCCGGCCTTCTTGAGACCATCCATAAACCTGCTGTAAGAGAGGCCATGCATACGGGCGGCCGCGTTTATCCGGGTGATCCAAAGTGAACGAAACTGACGTTTGCGAACACGTCGATCACGATAGGCGTACTGGAGCGCCCTTTCCACATTCAAGCGGGCGGAGCGTAGCGACTTGCTTCGAGCCCCGCGATATCCCTTCGCCTGTTTCAGTATTTTCTTGCGTCGTTTTCTGGAAGCAACTGCGTTGGTGGCGCGTGCCATGATTCACCCCTATTCGGATAAAAATAAAATTTTGTCAAAAAAAGAGAAGCCGTCCTGGCGTCTTTCCGGGGTTTTACGCCCATCAGCCAGCCATTTCCCTGCGCTTAAGCATAGGGCAGCAGTCGCCGAACTCCCCGGGCATTTGTGGAGTCAACAAGACCAGACTTCCGCAGGTTTCGCTTCCTCTTTGCTGATTTCTTCGTCAAGATGTGGCTTCTAAACGCTTTAGCGCGGCGGAGCTTTCCGCTGCCAGTGGTTTTAAAACGCTTGGCTGCGCCGCGATTGCTTTTCATCTTAGGCATTGTAACTCCCGTGTGGTCTCAGTACCAAAAAGGAATCAAAAACCATATCTTTAAGTTCAGAAATTGTCAAGATATTTTTAGGTAGAGGAATACGGCAACAGCAGCCCGCAAGCATGGCTTCCTGCTTGCAAACCTAAAGCGGCGTGGGTGCTCACTACGGGCTCTCGCCGCAGCTCTCAATACGGGAAGGAATTTTCCCTGTCAAAGGGAAGGTCTCAAGCTCCTCCAGAAAAGCTACGATCGGGGAGCGAGTATCATGGTCATGTTTCTTCCCTCGAGCTTGGGCGATTGTTCCACAACGCCTTCTTCTTCAGTGTCAGCTATGATACGCTCGAGGACTTTCAATCCTAGTTCAGAATGGGCTATTTCTCGCCCGCGGAACATGATAGTTATCTTGGCCTTATTGTTCTCCCCGAGGAAACGTTTGATGTGCCGCAGTTTAAACTGATAATCATGATCTTCGGTTTTCGGGCGGATTTTCACTTCCTTTATCTGGATTATGGTCTGCTTCTTTTTCGCCTCCTGGAGTTTCTTGCTCTGCAAGTATTTGTACTTACCATAATCCATTATCTTGCATACCGGAGGCGTTGCTTTGGGCGCCACTTCCACCAGGTCCAATTTTTCTTCAATTGCACGCTCCAGTGCTTCTTCCAGCGGCACTATCCCCAGTTGTGTGCCGTCTACACCTATAAGACGGACTTGGGGAGCTCTAATCCTTTGGTTTACGTTAACGTGCTTGTTTATTTTACTTCCCTCCTTTCTTGGAAAACAGCTATGCGATGGGTGGACGGTTCTCTTTCGCGTTAGAATCTCACATCCCAGATCTCATATCCCACAGCGACAAGGTAATTCTGTTTCATGCTACCTGTGTCAAATTTCTTTGCTGGGCTCTATCCAATGCTCGGTAGTAAATATCTAGCATTTTATATGCCGAAAAACACTATGCTATTGCAAAAATCGAATCAGCTACCGCGTTTTCTTCTCGAACCAGTTCAACGAAATCCGCCACCTCCATGAGCTTCAAATCCTTACCGTCTCTTCGGCGAGGTGAGACTCCAGCGGCTTCAACCTCCCGGTCTCCCACTACGAGCATGTAAGGAATCTTCTGAAGCTGTGCTTCTCTGATCTTGTAGCCCAATTTTTCGTTCCGTAAGTCCTTTTCCACTCGTATGCCATTATTCAACAGCTTCTTGTAGAGTTCCTCGCCGTACGATTGGTGCCGGTCGGTAACTGTGAGGATGATGGCCTGTACCGGTGCCAGCCAGGTGGGAAAGGCGCCGGCGTAATGTTCGATGAGAACCCCTAGGAAGCGTTCCATACTGCCAAGAAGGGTGCGATGGAGCATCACCGGACGGTGCTTTCCACCATCAGGCCCGATGTACGTTAGATCAAAACGCTCCGGCAGGGTGAAGTCGCACTGAATGGTGGAGCACTGCCAGCGACGATTTAAGGCATCCTTCAGAAGGATGTCGATTTTGGGACCATAAAATGCGCCTTCACCGGCACAAATTGTATACGGGATCTGTTTGTCAATAAGTGCTTTTTCCAGAGCGACGGTGGCCCTTTCCCAATCTTCGTCAGTGCCGATACGCTTCTCTGGTTGGGTGCTGAGTTCAATCTCGTACTCGAAACCAAATAACTCCAGCATGTCCAGGGCAAAATCAATAACTCCTTTGATCTCGTCGTTCAGTTGTTCCGGAGTACAGATGAGATGAGCATCATCTTGAGTGAATTGACGCACTCGGGTCAGGCCATGAAGCACCCCGGACTTTTCGTGTCGATGCACCAGACCCATCTCAAAATATCGTATGGGCAGATCCCGGTAAGAACGAATTGCGGATTTATAGATGAGCATATGGGCCAGACAGTTCATGGGTTTGATACCATAAGACTGGCCTTCCACCTCTGTGAAGTACATGTTTTCCCGGTAATTTTCGAAATGCCCCGACTGTTTCCACATTTCGGTCTTGAGCAGTTGCGGCCCGCTGACCATTTGATACCCGCGGCGGAGATGCGCTTCCTTTTCGAAGGTCTCTATGATGTGGCGGAGCAAAGCTCCTTTGGGATGATAGATGACCAGTCCTGGTCCCGCCTCGTCACTTACATGGAAGAGATCCAGTTGTTTCCCCAACTTACGGTGATCTCGTTTTTTTGCTTCCTCAAGAAGCTGTAGATGTCTCTTGAGATCCTTCTTTGAAAAAAAGGCTGTGCCGTAAATGCGCTGCAGCATTGGATTGCGTTCGTCACCCCGCCAGTAGGCTCCGGCGACTCCGGTGAGCTTGAAGGCTTTGACCTCACTGGTATTAACCAAGTGAGGGCCGCGGCAGAGGTCAAGCCAATCATCCTGTCCGTAGACCGACACCACCGGTTCCTCCATCTCCTCCAGCATTTCGACCTTGTAGGTCTCGTCACGTTCAGTGAAGACTTGGATTGCTTCCTGCCGATCTAGTTCCCTGCGCAACACAGGCGAAGCTTGCTGGATTATCTCCTGCATTTTAGCTTCGATTTTGGGAATATCCTCTACACTGAAGGTTTCAGGGTAATCAAAATCATAGTAGAAGCCGTTTTCGATGGCTGGGCCAATAGTGATTTTAGCTTCCGGGTACAGGCTTTGCACCGCCTGGGCCATGACGTGCGAAGCAGTGTGGCGAAGAATCTCCAGGGCCTTTTCGTTATTCTGGTTCAGCGGCTCAATGGTGCAATCCTGTTCCAGCGGTTTGCTGAGATCAAAAAGTTCGCCATTTATCTTAGCAGCAACTGCGGGGATGCCCTTTTTCTTCCGCAACCGTTCCAGAGCTTCTCCTGCACTTATACCCTTTGGCAAGCGCTGGCTTTCACCACCCTCAATCGATACATTTATTTCGTCCATTGCTTTTCCATCTCACTAAATAAGAAAAGGCACCCGAGTTCTACCTCGCCGATGCCTCAAGCTGACTACTATTTGTTAATTCGCATGAAGGTCGTTATCAACACCTTTGAAGAGTAGATCTGGTAGGCACGTGGGGATTTGAACCCCAGACCCCTACCGCGTCAAGGTAGTGCTCTCCCCCTGAGCTACGTGCCTATGATTAAAGCATCTACTAAGTATCAAGACAGGTGGTCACTGTCAAGAGAAATTTCCCCTACACCAGCGGGCAGCAAGCAGCAGGCAGTAGTGTTATTTGCGAGACCAGAGGCGAAATGCGAAATGATAAATGTGTTTAGTGCTTCGTGCCTTTCTGGCTATGTCCTGCCTCCTGCATAATGCGAACTCCCCGGACCATATATTGACCCCAGGACACAATCGTAACCGCGCCAGTGAGGTAAAAAAGGGTATGTTTGAGAATCGGGTGAGGTGTCCACAAGGCTGTTGCCATGGTGACAATTGCGGTAATGATCTGGGCACAGGTGGTCAGCTTGCTGGCAAGGGTAGGTTTGATTTCGAAAGGTAGGTCTTGCATGAAGAGAACGAATACCCCCAAAACGATGAGCACGTCCCGGCTGAGAACAATGACGGTGAGCCACCGTGGAACCAGACTCTGGACGGCCAAAATTACGTAGGTGGTAGCCAGAAGCAACTTGTCTGCTAGAGGATCTAGGAAGGCGCCCAACCTGGATTTCTGCTTATACAGTCGGGCTATCAGACCGTCGAGTCCGTCAGTGACTCCTGCTATTATAAAGACGAGAAGAGCCTCACTGAGGCGTTCTTCGAGGAGTAAAATAACCAGCACTGGTGTCAGCAAAACGCGCAAGATTGTGAGGAAATTCGGGATGGTCATGGGAGGAGAGGTTTACCTCTTGCTGAGGATAGTCACTGCCATGATGTTTTCGTCGGTCACTTCGGCGGTGGTAACAAAAGTGCCGAAGTCATGACCCTCAAGTGCACTCTCCAAATCTTCAAGATTTCCCGCCAAAACGAGGGTAAAAGATCCCAAGTCTGCCTTCAGCTGAATCTGTTTGATTTCTTTTACCGCAGGAGCGCGTTGGAGGTGCTCCTTGATAAGGATGAGATCACCATAGGACCTCACTCCTTCAACCTGGAGGGTAATCTCCTTTGGGGCACGGGATACGGTGACAAAGGGAGCCAGTACACCACTCACCAGATGTGGGGCCAGGCGTTCTGCCAAGGCAGTAAAACCGTAGTCAAATGCTGCATGCTCGCTGGAAGGTTGGACCTGGACAGTGCCGGAGACCCGGGCAAGAATCTTATCACTTTCCACTCTCACTGCTCGTAGAGAGCCGCTGGCCATTCCAGTTGAATCCGTGCTACCGGGTAGGTGAGTAACCTGACCCAGTATGGCCACATCCGCTCCCAGAGCCTTAGCCAAGGCGCCACCCTGCTCATCAGTCAACACAGGTTCCTGGTAGATCGGATCCTCAGGTAAGCTTTCCAAAAAAAGCTTCGGATCAAGTGGCACCAAACCTTGGTCAGACATAAGCTTTGCTAGAGCCCGAGAAAATATAAACTGTTGATGTTCCACCAGCGAAGTCTGCCACCACCAATGCCAGGGGTCCTCCGGGCTGGTGCGCTCAGCAACCAGGAGTAAAATCCGAGGACGCTCGCTGGCAGCCAGAAATAGACCAAGACGGCGCAATTTACGCGTCAGCCCCTCGGTGTACAGGGTTGTTAGCACGGTCACCCTATAGAGCCCAAAGGTCACACCTTCATGGACTATCTGATAGTCCTGGATGTAACTCATGGGCTCCTTGAGGATATGATCCAACAGCAGCGGATAATAACGGACAATGCGATCGGAGGGAAGGAGCCAATTGAGAGCCTCTTCCACAGCAGCGCGTAAAGCCTCCTCCAGGGCCAATTTTCGTGCGTCTGCTGAGTCCTGCTCCAGCATGGGCCTGGTGCCAGAGGCCACCAGCGGTCTGCTCAGATCTCTGTCCTGGGCTAGGGCAGAAGAAGAAAGGGTGAAGACGAACAACCACAAGACTAATACGGCCCAAGAAACCTTATAGAGTAGAGCTTTCATCATCCCCTTCAACATTGAATGCTAGTGGTTAGGAAGAGCCCTGTGGCTGGTCCTGTTTGTTCAACACGGAAAACCTGGTCCCTATGGCCAGGTCAGATCGCATAGGGCATAGCGCATGGCGCATAGCGAAAAAATAAGTAAACGGCAAATGGTAGACGGTGAGCGGTCTCGGAGCCAGTGCACAATCGGTTTACCGTTGACCGTTTACTGTTTACCTCACGCTTTGCGCTCTGCGCTTAGCGCCTTGCATCAAGAGGGCAGTCCAAAGCCAGGTCCTTTGGGTCCAGATTCTTTACTGCATGTAGAACGGTAATGGCAGGGCTCCAATTGAAGCTCCCTGCAGTCCGCCTGCGGCGGGCAGGGAATCTTCGAAATGTAAGGAAATGATTCCATTTTATTATAGTTCGCTCGCTAACCCCGCAGCAAGACCTGTCGACGAGACCTGTCGACGAGCTCAGGTCGAGTCGCTCAAGTCGTGTCGCTCAGGTCGAGTCGCTCAGGTCGAGTCGCTACGGGGAATGCGCTCGCCCTGTTGAATTTCCCGAAAGGAACCCTATTCAACAGGGCGAGCTGTAGCATTTTCATTAGCATAGGGTTCGAGGCTTGGCAAGGATTATTAGGTCAGCTGTCAGCTATCAGCGGTCAGCCAGCAGGGAGTACGCTCCGAACTCCATGCCTATTTATAATCATGCAAGTGCAACTGAATGCGGTTCTGGCCCTGCCAATAATTCCATCGAGGGCTGAAAAGCAGCCACTCCGGAACCGGAGGTGGATGATCGGACTCAATGAAGTTGAAGCCAATGGCGCCGAGGCGTGCTTTTCCCTGCCGCAACCGCAACTGTAAGTGGCGCCCCTTGAGTATCTGCAGATTTTCCACCTGAAAACCACAACAACAGAAAACGGGTTCTGGATTGTCTACGCCGTAAGGTTGCATTCGTTCCAGATATGCCATCAACTCAGGAGTAATCTCATCAAGATGAACCATAGCATCCACTTTTATTGTTCGGCGGATGTCTTCTGGGTCCATTTGCTCCTCCACAATGCTTTCGAATGCAGTACGGAATTCTGTCAGTAGCTCTTTTTTGAGACCCAGTCCTGCTGCCTGTTTGTGGCCGCCGAAGCGCACCAGGTGATCTCTACAGCTATACAACGCCTGATAAAGATCGAAGGTACCAAAACTACGGCCAGACCCCTCCCAGTGCTGGTCCACTTGGGTGAGGAGGATGGTCGGTTTGTTGAAACGCTCGACGAGGCGGGAGGCCACGAGGCCCAATATTCCCTTGTGCCAGCCGGGTGAGGCAAGAACCAACGAACTGCTCTGCTCAAGAGAGCTATCCGCCTCCACAAGGTACAAAGCCTCGGCCAAGAGCTGTTTTTCCTCATGCTGGCGCTGCCGGTTGAGTTCTTCGATTTCAAGGGCCAGATTCCGGGTCTCGGCAGAATCAGTGCTAAGGAGAAAGCGCACAGCCAGGTCCCCACTCGCCAGTCGCCCAGGAGCGTTGAGACGGGGGCCCAACCGAAACAAGACGTCCCAGTCATTAATTGTGCTTTTCTCCAGACCACAAATTGCCTTGAGAGCTTGCAGCCCGCAGTTGGAAGTTCGGGTAAGTTCTATCAGACCGAAACGTGCAAGAATCCGGTTCGTGCCGGTAAGAGGGGCCATGTCCGCCAATGTGCCGAGGGCGACCCAGGCGAGATATTTTTTAAGGTCGGGCTGCTCAGAGGTGGCGTACCGGCCCGCGCGGCGGAAGTGGGCTCGAAGCGCGGCGGCTAGATAGAAGGCAACACCGACGCCGGTAAGATCCCTGAGTTCTTCTGTTTTTTCACTCCGTTTGGGATTTATTAGGGCGAGTGCTGCCGGAAGGGAATGTGGAGGCAGGTGATGGTCGGTGACAATTACATCCAGTCCGAGTTTGCCGGCCACTTCAATAGCCTCATGATTTGTAATGCCGCAGTCCACAGTGATGACCAGAGCGACGCCCTCGCCATGCATAGTTTGAAGAGCTTTCCTGTTGAGACCGTAACCTTCCTGAAGACGGTGCGGTATGTACCAACGTACTGCCCCATCTAACGAGGAAAGGAAGTGCACCAGCAGCGCGGTGGCAGTAATACCGTCCACGTCATAGTCGCCGTAGACAGCTATCTGCTCTCTTTGCTCTAAAGCTCTGACGATGCGACTAACCGCTTTATCGAGATCTGGCATATTGTCTGGAGGGTGGAGGTTTTCGAGCCGGCAATCGAGGTAGTCGTTAGCCTGAGTTGTAGAAGTGATGTGCCGAGTGGTGAGAATCAAGGCAACCAAAGGGGGTAGTCCGAGGGCCGTTTCAATCTCCTGGGCCAGGTCGTGATAGGGGGTTTTTAGCTGCCACTGGTAGCGGACTCCCTGGATCGTCTCTGGAGTGGACTCAGTGTTCTGCATGTACTTGTCCTGCCCACGGCCAATATATGGGTTTGTGATAATGATTGTCCGGCACAATAAATCCCAAGCGTTCCTGCAAGTCAAGGCAAAAGAAGAGTTTCCCCATGCTCTCAGATCGGCTGTCATTGAGGGCATGGGGCATGGGGCATAGAGCATGGGGAGACAATTTCGAATTTCGAATTGCGGATTGCGAATTTGAAAAGCAAAAGGCAGCTGGCGGCTAGCAGCAGGCAGATACTTGTACTAGGCAGTAAGCACTACAAGATGACGCGGGGACGCGGAGAAACGGTGAGACGCAGATTAGAGGTCAGAATACAGGGAAATTCCGGTACAAGATACAAGGTGCAAGGTACAGGGTAAAGCACTGAACAGAAGTCACATAATTCCCTGTACCTTATACCCTGCACCCTGTACCCGAACTGTGGGCTACTGGCTACTGACTATTGGATTCTACGTTTCTTTTCCCTGACACCTGACACCCGACACCTGAAACCTGACTATACCTTCAGGTTTGCAACGTTAGGGTAAACATGGTAACGTGATCGCATCGTTTTCAGGAGGTGGTCAATGGCTGTTAAAGTCAGTCCCCAACAGCGTTCAGCCCTGTGGACATACCAGGTTGATCCTCACGAAATCCACTATCTGAAATTTATCCTGGAGGCATATGAGGGGCTGACAACGTTGACCACGCTGGATCCTCAAAAAGGACTTGTGCAGATGGCAGTGCCACCTGGACGTCATGGAAGCCTGAAGGTTTTGCTGGAGGCCTTGGGTCAAGAACTGGAGCTCAAGCGGATCAGTCCGGCGGGATAAACCCTAATAAACAATGCTTTGCTCTTGAAAATTGCGGGCGGCTGGGATAAAGATTAACCTCCATGTGACTAGTCTTTACATGGAGCCGCAGAGAACAGCCTCCCTGGCTGGGGCTGACAAGGTGATGCCGTGGCGGATGAAAAATGGCGGGAAGATGTTGACCTAGAAGATGGGGCAACAGCCCTGGAGATCCGCACCTACGGAGAAGATGAGGAAATCATTGCCGAAGGTGAGCACAGCAGTCATTTTTATGTAGTGCTCAGCGGTAACGTAAAGGTCACCCGCCACGGGCGACAGCTTGCCGTTCTTGGAGAGAGAGATGTATTCGGCCTAGAGAGCTGTTTTTTCAATAGGCCTTCCAGTGTCAGCACTTGTTCAATAGATAAGACCCGAATCGCCATGTATGACAGAGAAGCGATAGAATTCATACTGTACGAGCGACCCCAGATGAGTAAGGGGGTTCTCCTGTCGTTACTCGAGCAGCTTGCACAGACCAGCCAAGCTGCGGGTCAAGAAGAGGCGGGGCCTAAGGCGGAAAATATAGACGTCTGCTTTTACGGAGACAACGAGGTCATTATCGAGGAGGGGGGCAAAGACACTGACATCTTCAAACTGATATCCACTGAGCAGGGATTAGTGGTCTCAAAGGGTAGCAGGGAAGTCGGGCGCATTACGAATCCCGGCGAGTTTTTTGGCGAAATGGCAAGCGTGTTGAACAAGGTGCGCTCGGCGACCATAATTTCCAAAGGTAATAGTGTTGTCCAGGTCTATTCAGCGGACAACATTCAAGATATGATTGAGGAACATCCGGAGATCGCAAAAAGGATCATTCGGACTTTGGCCAAACGGCTATCTCAGGCCACAAAGGAGATCGCGAGGCTGAAGAAGGAATTAGAAAAGAACACCGGGACTGACTCGTGAGCGCAATTGGTGATAAAAAGATCAGGCGGCTATTTATCCGAACGTTCGGCTGCCAGATGAACCGTTACGACAGTGAACGTTTGGTGGAAATACTTGGTGAGGAAGATTTCCAGCCTGTGGATGATTATCGCCAGGCGGATTTTATCTTCATCAACACCTGCACTGTTCGCGACAAAGCCGAGCAAAAGGCATTCAGCTACCTGGGCCGTCTCAAACAACTCAAGCGCAGCCAGCCGGGACTGGTAGTGGCTCTCGGTGGCTGCGTGGCTCAGCAGCATGGCGAGGATCTGCTGCGACGGCTTCCGCACCTGGATCTTGTGGTAGGGACACATGGCGTCAGTAGAGTGCCGGCCATGCTCTCTCGTTATGAGACGACCGGAGAACGGCAGGCCTTTGTGGATTTTTCCTACGATTTTGGTGATGAGTCTGACGGTCGGTCGCAGCTGTGTAGGCCTGAAGTGAGCGCTTACGTAACTATCATGAGAGGTTGTGATAATTTCTGCACCTACTGCATAGTGCCAATGGTCCGTGGTGCGGAGCGCAGCCGTCCGAGCGACGAGATTGTTCGGGAGGTGACAAGCCTGGTTGAGGGCGGCGTACGGGAGGTCACGCTTTTGGGCCAGAATGTGAACTCCTATGGCCAAGGAGTTGCGGAGGAACTGGATTTTGCTGGATTGCTGAGGCGAGTAGCCCACGTGGAGGGGTTGCTGCGGATTCGGTTTACCACCTCGCACCCCAAAGACCTGTCGCCGTCACTTATGCAGTGTTTTGCGGATATCGAGCCACTTTGCCCTCACATCCATCTTCCGGTGCAATCAGGGTCTGACCGGATTCTAAAACGAATGAAGCGGGGGTACACGCGGGAACACTACCTTCGACTGGTGAAAGAGTTGAAGGCAATAAGAGAGGACGTGGCGGTATCCTCAGACATGATTGTTGGATTTCCCGGTGAGAATGAGGGGGACTTTCAGGGGAGCCTGAGCCTGCTGGAGGAAGTTCGCTTTGATGCGCTTTTCTCTTTCAAGTACTCTGATAGACCACAGACGGCGGCTAGCCGTCTGGATGGCAAGGTGGAGGAAGAAGTTAAACTGCAGCGACTGCAAACTCTTCAGAGTTTGCAAGAGCGTATAACGCTAGAGAAGAACGAAGCACAGGTGGGGCAAACCACTCGGGTGTTGGTGGAGGGTCCGAGTCAGGTCGGAGGATCCCAACTCAGCGGGCGAACCCCACAGAACCGGGTGGTGAATTTTCAGGGACCACCAGAGCTTGTTGGTGAGCAGATACCTGTTCTCATTACCGCAGGACATGCCCACTCATTGGAGGCTGTGGTTTGTGTGGACGATAACGTGAGCTTGAAAGGTGTGAAGGAGAGATCATGGTGCGGGAAATGATAATATCGGGTCTCACCATGGACCCGCAAACGAATACGCCCATTGTTGTGTTGAAAGATCCTGATAGCGAAACATCTTTGCCCATCTGGATTGGCTTATTAGAGGCTACTGCCATTGCCACTGAACTTGAAAAGGTCGAGTTTTCCCGTCCTATGACGCATGATCTAATCAAGAACCTGATGGGCCATTTGGGGGCCAAGGTTGAAAAGGTCGAGGTCTGCGACCTGCGGGATAATACTTTTTACGCTTGGATCTATCTGACTGTGAACGGCGAAGAGACTCGGATAGACGCTCGACCCAGTGACGCTCTTGCCATAGCTCTGAGAGCTAACGCCCGAATTTATGTGGACGAGCAGGTAATAGAGAAATCAGGCAAGCTGGACCCCACTGCCAAGGTGGAAATCAAAGACGAAGAAGCCAAGAAGTGGACTGATATTTTAGAAAATCTCTCACCGGAGGACTTCGGCAAATATAAGATGTAAAGCAACAATATTAAGGAATTGAGGAATTAAGAGATTTAGGAATTAAAGCTAGCTGAACGATTGCTGCAGAATCGAATCTCTCAATTCCCCAATCCCTAAATTCCTGAATTCCTCAATTCCACAATCCGCAATCCCAAATCAAAAATCCCCTAATCCCCTTGTCATCTTGTCCAGCTGCCATTAAGATCAAGTACTTCATTCTCAGGCTCTTTTGATGAAACCGTTCGGAACAAATTGTGCATGTTCTGCCGGTGTTTTAAAGAAAGGAGAAACATTTTGATTGACCTGCATACTCATTCGTTATTCAGCGATGGTGAACTTGTGGTGAGCGAGTTGGTGCGCCGCGCTGAGGAAATGGGGTACCGTTTCATCGGTATCACCGATCACGCTGACCGCAGTAATTTAGATCTCATTATTCCTCGGGTGGTGCGAGCTGCGGCAGAACTCAATCAGTACAATCGCATTCAGGCAGTCCCCGGAATAGAACTCACCCACGTACCGCCTCCCACCATTGCATCTTTGGCAGTGGAGGCCAGGCAGTTGGGAGCGCGGTTGGTGGTTGTTCATGGGGAGACTATAATGGAACCAGTACTGCCCGGCACAAATCAGGCTGGGCTAGAGGCAGACATTGACATTCTTGCCCATCCGGGGCTGTTGACGCCAGAGGAGGCAGCCCTGGCGGCACGGCGTGGCATTCTTCTGGAGATTTCAGGCCGCAAAGGCCACTCTTTCACCAATGGACATGTAGCTAGAATTGCCCAGGCAGCAGGGGCTAGCCTGATACTCAACTCTGATGCCCACGCGCCAGGAGACCTGTTAACGGGGGAAATGGTCGAAAAGATTGCTTTGGGGGCAGGACTCGAGCAGAGAGATTTTCAACAAATGCTCCAAAATGCTGAGGAGTTGGTCAGGCGCAGACAAGATGAGCACCATTAGCAAAAAACCCTGGCAAAGAAGGTTGGGCTTCGGACTCGCCATTGTGATTTTGGCTGCATGGATTTGTTATGTGGCCGTTTTCGTCCACCGCCTGAACTATGGCGGGGGAGAGGTCCTCACCCCGGAAGTACAACAACTGGCAGGCCAAGAACTCCAGGAAGAATGGTTTACCATTTATCAACATGGCAATCGAACCGGGTACAGCCACACCGAAATCCGGCCACTGCCTGAAGAGTACGCGCTTACCGAAGAGGTTTTCCTCCGCCTCGATTTCCTCGGGGATATCCAGGATCTATTTACCAGGGTTCAAGCTAAGTTGGAGCCGGATTTCTCCCTAAAATCCTTTACTTTTCGTCTCCAAGCCGGCCCCATTTACTACAATCTCAGCGGCGGTATAAAAGACGGAAGCTTGCTACTTGTGAGTCAGATGGCGGGTCAGGAACGCAGTCAACAACTGCCGCTCTCTCATCCCATTTATTTGGGTAGTGGGATGAAGTCATTCATCGCTCAACAGCACTTGCGAGAGGGCAATACCTATAGGCTGGCGCTCTTTGATCCTTCCACCTTGAGTCAGACAATGGTGCCGTTGCGAGTAGAGGAGATGGAGACAATCCAGATTGGTTCTCGAAATTTGGAGGCTTATCGCGTGGTATTGGAGTTTCACGGCGTTCAGCTCAGGACCTGGGTTAGCCCATATGGGGAGGTGCTCAAAGAAGAAGGGTTTCTGGGTTTGACCATGGTGAGGAGCGACCGTCAGGACGCTCTTGCCGCTTTCGCTAAGGCCACACCCGCAGAATTAGTGCGCGAGGCGGCTGTGGTTCCAGATCGCATCATTGCTCATCCCAGGCTGTTGAGAAGCTTGCGTCTGCAACTAACGGGTATTACTGGTGAGGGTTGGGATTTGACAGGTGGGAGACAACAGTTGAGAGAGGGAGAGCTCTTAATAGTTCGCGAGGTTTTGCCGCAAATCCCTGCAGTCCACATCCCGTTGAGCACTGCCGAGATGGCTCAGGATTTGCAGTCAAGCTTGCTAGTCCAGAGCGACGAGCCGATTTTGAAAGAGCAAGCCGCGGCCATTGTGGGTGAGGAACAGGATGCTTTGCGTGCTGTTGAGCTCATTAGTTCTTGGGTTTATCATAATCTTGAAAAGCGTCCGACCCTATCCATTCCAAACGCGGTCGAAGTTTACAAGCTGCGGGCCGGAGATTGCAATGAGCATAGTGTGCTCTTTGCTGCCCTGGCTAGATCAGTGGGTATTCCCACCAGGATCGTTGCGGGTCTCCTGTACACCAAAGGTCGCTTCTATTATCACGCCTGGAATGAAGTCTACGTGGGGGAATGGGTTGCGGTGGATTCCCTTTTGAACCAAGTGCCTGCTGACCCCACCCATGTTCGGCTCATTACGGGAGGGCTGGATCGCCAGGTGCGCCTGGTCAGAGCTCTCGGTAGGCTAGGCATCAAAGTTATAGACTATGAATGAACCCTTAGGTCACTTTGATGCGATTGGCTCGTTCTCGACAGACGACGGGATATGCTTTTTGTGCTTCGTCCATTGTCCGTTGCTGAGAAAAGGATTAAGTCGAATCCGCCGAAGGCGGACTGATCCGCCGCAGGAGGAACTACGAATGCCATCAATCGGGGGTAGAACATGATTCGCCTGGAAGGACTGACAAAACGCTTCAAACAAGTCACTGCGGTGGACAACGTGAGCTTGATGGTGGCGCCCGGAGAAATTTATGGTTTTCTCGGGCCCAACGGAGCCGGCAAAACAACCACCATCAAGATGCTCGCCGGAATCATGCGCCCGACCTCAGGGAGTATCTTTATTGATGGACTGGATTTGCTAAAACATCCCATCGACGTGAAGGCACGGATAGGATTTATCCCGGATCGCCCCTTTTTATATGAAAAACTCACAGGGTCAGAATTCATGTCCTTCATGGCCAATCTGTACGGGTTCAATGGTGTGGGACGAGAAAAGAGGATCCAGCAGTTTCTCGAACTCTTTGAACTGGCAGAATGGGCCAAGGAACTGGTGAGTAGTTATTCCCATGGCATGAAACAACGGTTAATCATGAGTGCTGCCCTGCTGCATGCACCCAGGGTTTTCATTGTGGATGAGCCTCTTGTGGGCTTGGATCCCAAGGGGGCTCGGCTCATTAAGCGAATCTTTACGAGATTGAAACGGAGCGGTCTGACGGTGTTCATGTCAACCCACACCCTTGAAGTTGCAGAAGAGCTTTGCGATCGCATCGGCATCATCCAAAAGGGAGAACTCCTAGCAGAGGGTACCGTCACTGAGCTGAAGGAGTTGGCTGGCCAGGAAGAACCACGCTTGGAGTCCATATTCTTGCATCTGACCGGCGCTGAAACAGAAAGCACCGAGGATATTGGCTTTATTAACTAAAACAATTGAGGGATTGGGGAATTTAAGGATTTGAGATTTTAGATTGCAGATTGTGGAGGCATGGAGCATAGGGAGACAATTTCGAATTTCGAATTGCGGATTGCGAATTTGAAAAGCAAAAGGCAGCTAGCAGCAGGCAGCGGGCAGCGGGCAGAGGTCGGAAAGCGACCTGTAATGCATAACGTATCACATCTCTTACTGTTTACCGTTTACCGCTCACTGTTTACTGCTTACCGCTGACCACTGGATTCTTTAAGCGCTGATTGCTCGGCATCCACTGATCGGTTTGGGTTATGAATGTACTGACGCTACTTGGCCCACGCTGGTGGGGCTTCAGAAACGATTTAGTTTTTGGCGGCCGCCGATCCCTTATCAAAGCAGGTTCTCTGTTGGCCGTGGCTGTTGGCTTCTGGGTCGGAATATATGTGATATTCTACCGGGTACTCCGCTATTTTCAGGCGGTGGAAGAATTTGGTGACCTGCTGGCCTACAAGCTTCTCACCATGGTGTATCTTACCTTTTTCGGGTTGTTGATCTTCAGTAACGTGCTGGTAGCTCTCAATACATTTTTTTTGTCACAGGATTTAGAAATAATTCACGCTACCCCGGTTTCCATAGGAGAAATTTTTGCGGCTCGTTTTCTGGATACGTTGGTTGAGAGTTCATGGATGGTACTGCTTTTTGGCATTCCCATCTTTACCGCTTACGGCCTTGTCTACCAGGCGTCCGTTGTCTATTATCTCGGTCTTGTCAGTGTAATGATTCCCTACCTGATCCTGGCAGCAGCTGTGGGGATAACCCTCACCATGATCTTGGTGCAGGTTTTTCCAGCCCAACGCACCCGGGATATACTTTTTCTTCTTTCCCTTTTGGTGATCATTCTCCTTTTCTTTCTCTTCCGGTTTTCGCGACCGGAAAGGTTGGTGGACCCAGACGCTTTCGCTAGCGTGATCACGTATTTTCGAGCGCTCAGTGCTCCGGCTTCGCCTTATCTGCCCAGCAGTTGGGCCAGTGAGGCGATTTGGCCTCTTTTGAAGCCTTCACCAATCTCCAGTGGTTTTTACCAGGGATTTTTGTGGGTGAACGGGTTGGCCAGTCTGGTGGTGTGTGCTCTTGTGGCGATTTGGGTTTATCCTGAGGGCTGGTCCAAGTCTCAGGAAAGCGGACGTCTGTTGGCTGGCAGATTTCTGGGTCTGGTTCCCAAACAACTCAGGCCTAGGAAACCGCGTCGTTCTCAGACTCTTACTCTCATGGGCAAAGACCTGAAGTTCTTCTTCCGTGACAATACCCAGTGGTCACAGCTGCTCCTGATCTTGGCTCTTATTGTGCTCTATCTTTACAATTACAGCGTTTTACCTTTGGATAGTGTTAAGGTGCCCACTTTTTATTTGCAAAATCTCATTGCTTTTCTGAATGTGGGGCTGGCCGGTTTTGTCCTAGCCTCTATCGGCGTGCGTTTCGTGTTCACGGCGGTGAGCGGAGAAGGCTTTTCTTTCTGGATTATGCAGAGTGCTCCGGTGAGTATGCGGCGGTTACTGTGGAGCAAGTTCCTTCTTTATTTGGCGCCTTTGCTGCTCCTGGGTTTGATTCTGACCATCGCCACCAACGAATTGCTTCAAGTAAGCGCTTTGATGCGGTGGCTGGCACCCATCACCATTTTCTCTATGGTTTTTGGCATCACCGCGCTTGGAGTAGGTATGGGCGCTGTGTTCCCAAACTTTAAGGCCGAGAACATAACCCAAGTTGCCACAGGTTTTGGCGGGCTGCTCTACATGATCCTGGCTATGGGCTTCATAGCACTGGTAGTTATTCTGGAAGCAGGACCCGTTTATATCCTATTCACGGCCCAGGCCCGCCATCATTCCCTCGGTTTTTTCCAATGGTTGTATGTCAGTGGCTCTATCCTTCTCCTGGTGCTGGTGAATATTGCTGCTGTCTGGCTACCGATGCGATATGGTATTCGTAAATTAGCTGCCTACGAAGGGTAAGAGGAATTCCCAGTCCGTTCTCTTTTTAGGAATAAGCTCCCTCCGGCTCGGAGGCTGCATACGATCACAAAAAGTGATGAGAGGTAAAACCCATGCAAGAAATCAGATATCGCCCCATTGGTGTCATTCATTCACCCTTTAAAGAGACAAAAGGGATGCCCATTCAACCTGCTGGAGCCAGGGGAGTGGCCGGCACTGTAGAGGTTATCCCCGAGTGTGGTGAAGGTTTGAAAGATCTTGAAGGGTTTTCGCATATTTTTCTGCTCTACCATTTCCATCTCTCCCAAGGATACTCGCTGATGGTGAAGCCCTTTTTGGATGATTCTCCGCGAGGAATCTTCGCCACCAGAGCGCCCAGGCGCCCCAACGCTATCGGAATCTCGGTTGTGCGGCTTGTAGACATAGAGGGGTGCACACTTCACATTGAAGACCTGGACATTGCCGACTCCACTCCCTTGCTGGATATCAAGCCCTACGTGCCGGAATTTGACTCAAGAGAGGTTGAACGTATAGGTTGGCTCACCGGCAGGGCAGAAAAATCAGCGGAAGCGGAAGCGGATGAAAGATTCAAGTAATGTCCGTTAACCCGAATGCCTAAAATGAACTAAAATGTCTAAAATTATGGAGGATACTATCCTGCCAAATCATAGCTTTTAAGTGAATGAGCAATAAAAAAATGGTAGAATTGACGGCGGGCTACGGACAAACGCGGAGCGTGCAATGAACAACATCTTCCGAACTCTTTCCTTGGTTTTTGTGGCGGGATGTGTGGGGGGAGTGTTAAATAGTCTCGTGGTTTGGAACTTTGGCCACCTGGGAGTCAATGCAGCCCTGGGAGTCAAGATTGCCCCCAAACTGACCCCTGCTTGGCTTTATCCCCGCATTGTCTGGGGTGGGATATGGGGGTTTCTTTTCTTACTGCCTATACTGCGCCGCTCCGTGATAAGCCGTGGTCTGTTATACAGTCTGGGGCCCTCCCTGGTGATGTTCTTCATCGTTTTTCCCATGAAGGCCAACAAGGGTATGTTCGGTCTGGCCCTCGGGAATATGACTCCAGTGCTGGTGCTCTTCTTTAACGCCATTTGGGGTGTGGCTGCCGCCCTCTGGCTCAGGCTGATTAAGTAGGCGAGGGCACTATCGTTCCTGGTGAATATTGGAGTATTGAGTCTATAAAATCCCAAACTCCAGGCACCAAACTGGGGCCCCGCCCAGAGGGTGGGGACTCCGCAGGAGAAATCTCAGGGTTTCAGGTGTCGGATGTCAGGTGTCAGGGAAGAACAACCAAAAAACTGAAAACTGAAAACTGAACACTGAAACCTGAAACCTCATTCTTTGTGATTTGGAATTTCTATTCCTCCGGTACTGCACTACTCTAGTGAAAATGCCATCTCTTGTAAGGAGTTGCTTTTTCATTCTGTCTGTTCCAGGGCCACCTCCAGGGCATCGGGCATAGTGCGAACCAGGTGAAATTGCATTGTCTCTCGAACCTGTTCAGGCACATCCGGAAGATCCTTGTCATTTATGTGTGGCAAGATCACTTCCCTTATTCCGGCCCGGTGCGCGGCAAGAACCTTTTCTTTAATCCCTCCCACGGGGAGAACATCGCCCCGCAAGGTGATCTCTCCAGTCATAGCCACGTCTCTCCGCACCGGCTTTCCACTTATCAAAGAGGCTAAGGTAACCAACATGGCGATGCCGGCGGAAGGCCCATCCTTGGGTATAGCCCCAGCGGGCACATGGATATGGATATCTGAGCCATCGAGAAAGTTCTTGTCAATATTCAGTTCGGTGGCATGGGCTCGGACGTAGGTGAGGGCGGCGGTTGCAGACTCTTTCATGACGTCGCCCAATTGGCCGGTGAGCGTGAGGCTGCCCTTTCCTGACATCCGGGCAGCCTCAATGAAAATGATGTCACCGCCGGTTGGCGTCCAGGCGAGCCCGGTGGCCAGCCCAGGTCCCCACGCTCGGGCGGCCAGCTCAGGAATAAACATCACCGGCCCAAGGAATTCTTCCAGGTTGTCTGGCCCGATTCTGGTCACCTGCTCGCGCCCGGCGACAACCTCTTTGGCGACACCTCGGCAGACGGCGGCGATCTGCCGTTCCAGGTTGCGAACCCCTGCTTCACGTGTGTAAGACCGAATGATGGAGCGGATTGCATCATCCTCCAGTTCGATAAGATCAGCTTTCAGCCCATGAGCTTCAAGCTGCTCAGGGAGTAGATAACGCTTTGCTATCATTAACTTATCTTCCTCGATGTAGCCTGGCAGTTCAATCACTTCCATGCGGTCACGTAGGGCAGGGGGGATAGTGTCCAATATGTTGGCGGTGGTGATGAACATTACCTGAGAAAGATCAATGGGCACTTCAAGATAATGGTCAGAAAATGTATGGTTTTGTTCAGGATCAAGCACCTCCAGAAGTGCCGAGGACGGATCGCCCCGAAAGTCTGTGCCCACCTTGTCGATTTCGTCGAGCATGAACACCGGGTTGTTTGCTCCAGCCTTGCGAAGGCCTTGAACAATGCGCCCGGGCAGGGCGCCCACATAGGTGCGCCTATGGCCCCGAATTTCGGCCTCATCCCGCACCCCTCCTAAAGAAATGCGAATAAACTCACGTCCGAGAGTACGGGCAATGGATTGTCCTAAAGAAGTTTTGCCAACACCTGGAGGACCCACAAAACAGAGAATAGGGCCCTTCATATCCTGTTTGAGCTTTCTCACTGCCAGATATTCGATGACCCGCTTTTTGACTTTTTCCAGATCATAGTGGTCAGCATCCAACGTCTCTTGGGCCGCAGCAATGTCCAAGTTGTCATCGGTAGAGACTTTCCAGGGAAGCTCCAGTAGCCAGTCCAGATATGTGCGCGATACGGTGTACTCGGCTGCTGCTGGCGGCATTTTACTCAACCGGTCCAGTTCCTTCCCGGCCACATCTCGCACCTCATCGGGCATGGGTGTCTCTTCCAGCTTCTTTTTCAGTTCATCGATCTCGACGGTTCGTTCGTCACCCTCTCCAAGCTCTCTCTGAATGGCCTTGAGCTGTTCGCGGAGCATGTAGTCCCGCTGGGTCTTGTCCATGCCATCCTTGATTTTCTTCTGGATTTCTTGGCTGAGTTCCAGGGTCTCGAGTCTCTGGTTCAGATTGACGGTCAATCGCTCCAACACCGTCTGGATTTCCAGAGTCTCGAGAATTTCCTGAGCCTCTGCCAAGGTCAGATCTAAATTTGAGGCCACCAAGGAAATAAGGGGGTGAGGTCCCTCCACATTAGCAGCTACGATGCCTAGCTCGGCCGGCATGTTGGCCAGTTCCACAACTTTTTGAAAGAGATTGCGTATGTTTAAGACCATGGCCTCGATCTGCTTATCCATCTGGACGGCTTCTTCGATAACTTCCACCGTGGCAACTAGGTACGGTTCTTCCTGGACTGTCTCAGTAAGCCGAACCTTTTTTGAGGTGCGAACCAGGAGGTGGTAGTGGCCTTCGGGAGATCGCATCATCTTCATGATAAAGGCTGCCACTCCTACCCGGTACAAATCCACGAGTCCGGGCTTTTCCACGGTGTTGTCCCTTTGGGCTACCGCCACAAGCGCTCTATCCTTCACCAAGGCCTCATCTATCAGCTTGATGTGATCAGGGCGGCTCACCAAGAGCGGAACGGTGAGTTCTGGGAAGAGCACCCCCTGGTGCAGGGGCAGCACCGGCAGACGCTCGGGGATTTCTTGCTCTTCTTCAGTATCTGTGAGATTGACAGCTTCTTCGGCCATGAACAAAACTCCTTTACTAATCAATCATTCCCTAGCAGTCAGCGCTCAAGTATCGTCTGCATCATAAAGCGAATAGCTGACGGAGCACCGTTGATAGTCCAACTATTCATCTGCTTTTATAGATACGGATGTTGAAATCCTGGATTTCTTGGGGAGGTGAATGACTAAGAAACCATCACGATAGGCTGAGCTGGCGCCATCCGGGTCCACGGGGACAGGGAGGCGAATAGCTTGCTTGAAGGGGCCGAAGTCTATTTCCATGCGATGGACGCGACTGACGTTCTCGTCCAACGGCCTACATCTGTTACCAGAAATCCTCACAACCGCACTCTCTACCACCACTTCAACATCTTGCGGCTGGATACCAGCCACGTCCACCAATACGGTGAGCTCGTCGTCTGTTTCATAAAGATCAAGGGAAGGCCGCCAACCAGTGTCACCACAGAGGGTGGCAGCCCCAGGACGCGTCAACGAGCCAACCATTTTTTCCATGCGCTGACGCATGCGCTCAAATTCTTTATCGATGTCATCATCGAACCACTTCATAAAATCCTCCGACCGCTACAATGGTCATTCACTCTGTTACCCCGGATATTTTATGAATTGCTTGCTGCGGCCACCGATATGGCCGTCCTTCTCTCCGAGCTGTAGGCTCTACGAGCCGGAAGCCTGGCGTCCTCGGGTGTCGGCCCCTGCGACGTACCATTCAGGTACGCCTCGGACCCAATCCCGCGGTACCGCGGGACGAGTTGCCAGGTGGCACACCCATCTGTGTGGCCTCGCGACAGCAATTCATAAAATATCCGGGGTAGTGAAAAAATAGTCACGGATGGATAGATTTTCAAGGTGGTAGAACAAAAGTGCTCCTTTAATCCGGATTATGCTCACGGTTGGAGCAGATTAAATCCCGTTTCGGAGTCATACGTGCGTACCCCAGTTGTGTCAGCCAGTTCGAAAAGGATCACTTCCATGACATGCCACACCCTGACACCCTCACGAATACACCCGGTTATAGTGGATGACTTCCTGCCGCATGCCATGTGCATGTGGAGCACGGGATTTCCTGCATCGTCCGGAAAAAGCGTTCCAACCCCCGCTATCTCGTGCACTTCGTTTAACACATGCTCCATGGGAACAACAGGGGTTGCCCGACCTTTTTCAGGGCCAACGACAAATTTACTTTTTTGATCAGCTCCGCCGACTATGATCAAACCAGCGGCCCCAATAGATTTCTTGCGGGCAAAGCGTTCAATTTCAGCATGGACGATGTCACCGTCCTCAAGACGTATTACGAAAATTCGTCCCTGTTTGGCCTCAGAGTATTTCATGCCCAGCCTCTTCAAACCTATTCAGTTTCACATTTTTTTGAACTCTATTTGGATCAAAAACGCGTCCGTTCATAACGATGTAGACACCAACCGGCAACAATTGAACAGCAGCAACTGCAGAACCAATATTAAAGGGGGCATCACTTGATTTAGACCTGGCAGGTTCAATTGCCCCGGTAAGCACGATAACTTTATTCTGAATACTCATAATTTTTTTTGCCGTTTGAATTATAGTATCAGTTCCGTGCGTTACTATTACATATTTGTGATCATCAGCCTCTATTTTGTCGAAGATGAGTTGGCGGTCATCATCGGTCATGTCGAGGCTATCTTTTCTTAAGATGGATTCAATTTGAAATGCAAAATTGATGTTTGCCTCTTTTAATACTTGATCTACAGCCGGCTCCCCAACCTGATACTTGCTTTTCTTATCGAAATATATCTTGTCTATCGTACCGCCAACGGTAAAAATTTTAAGCTTCATTTTATTTGCTTGAAACCTCCGGGCTTTTATTCAAATGAATTGTTACATACTATATTTTTTCTTGCGCGACATCAGCTTGATGGCACCGTACGGCAGGAGGAAGAAAACAACAGCGCACAATTTGACCAGAGCCAAGCCGTAGTAATTCATCAGGACGAACTCGTGTTTGCTCACGTTGAACCACTTCGCATGCATACTGTATATCCAATCACCTCCGACCACATAGCTCATAAACCACACTATTAAGAGAGCAAGAGAAAAGAGAAAGCACCTCAGCAGGATTTCTGCCACGACATCAAGGCCATTTGACATCTCATCTGCATTCATAATAGATCCTCTTCTACCAACTTTTCTTTCGGCCTAACCATCTCATCACTCTGCCAAAAGGTTTTCTAAAAAGTGCATCTTGTCCCAGCCAAGAGATCCTTAGGCGGAAGATATATACTGCGGCAAGCATGAAAGGAAAGTCCCAGTTTCTTGCATGTGGTGCACCCACAAAGACAAACTTGCCACCAACCGGAACCTGGCCCAGAACATCCCAGCCAAATACCCTCATCCAAATACGACCTATCCAGTATGTGATGAGTCCAGAAATTGGACCATTGTGGGTTATTCTGTAGTTAGGCATTTCCTCTATTTTCCATCGCCTTGTGGCGTGGGTAGCATTAGTGCAGTGGGCGGCCACATCCTTGATATTCTATGTCGTCTAAGATCACGGTGACACTGGTCTCAAACAGTTCGCCGCTCATAGAATCACGGCAGCGTTGTCCTGTAAGCACAATGAGCAACTCATGCTCATTGGCCTGAACCCTGTAGGTTGCTACTCGAGCCTCCTGGTCCAGCGTAGGCGCAGGTGTGGTAAACTCATATCGTCTCTGGCCGTAGTCGGCTACGAATATGACACGGTCACCTTTTCTTAGCTCCAGATACCAACCCGGCTCGTTGCCAACGGCCCTGAAATCGACACCTCCCAACTTGGCATGTTCCCAGATGGCTCTTGCCCGGTTGTTCTTGCAATCACGGTGCGTTTTTTGACCATCCTCGATCAATGCTTCATCTCCCTTGCTCCAAAACGTAATCTGCCCGTCACTGTACTTCGCCCCGGAAGCCGATGGAACATGGGGAAGAGGTACAGTCTTCTTCGGCAAAAACAACCAGGCTTTTTCGCCCTCTATGCGTGCCACAAAGCTGTAGCTGTCGCTGCATTCATACACGTATGTCTGGGGGGCGACTGCCCCATGCCGTTGATCAACCTCATTGCTCTCATGTTGCTGTGCTGAGGTGCCAGAGCACGCCGCCAGGAGCGTTAAACCGCACATCCATACCGTGAACCATATATGTCCTTTTTTCATATTGTACATCATTGTTCCCCCATGAGGTTGGGGCGCAGCGCGCGAACGAGCTGTTTTCCAGGTCAGCTGTACTGAAATTGGAGAAAGCAATCTTACTGCTTCTGAGCCACAATATTTCGGTAGAGTTCCTCTTGGGAGCCCGAGGGGAATTCGAGTTGCTCATAGAATACTCGATACGTTCCCACTGCGAGCTGTATCTTTGCCCCGTTTTTGTCCGTGCAAACCTTATGTACCCGTTCAAGCAAAGACCGTGGAATGTCATTCGCCAACGGTAAAAAAAGAAGTGATCCGGAGTGGCAGGAAATCTTTTCCGCCAGCGTTTCTGAGTTGGCAGGCAACAAGAACTTTTCTTCCAAGGACTGTGACAGTGGAAGCAAGAGGTATGGATTGCACCACAACACCGGGCATGAAGCCTTGCCACCATAATGTGTCACCGTCAGACCACGCCTTTGCACATAACTCGCCGATGGGTCGGTGCTTGCACTCTTTGTCTGACCGAGATGAATTGGATCGGTGATAAAAAGAAATTCGTTTTTCAATTCGAAACTGTCATCGACTGCCACCATACAATCGGGAGACCATGTATGCAGATCCTGAATCGGCCTAAATCGCTTCGGGTCGACCAGGGCAGAACAATTGCTGTT
Organism: Deltaproteobacteria bacterium; assembly: GCA_022340745.1. GTDB lineage: Bacteria > Desulfobacterota > Syntrophobacteria > BM002 > BM002 > BM002. The sequence continues at coordinate 6,213 of JAJDNL010000019.1, read as the reverse complement.
CGTTGTCATATAGTCTCCGATAGAGAATCAAAGCAAGTGATTCATGAAATATCCGGGCTTAGAGTACGGTCTCTTGGCATGGCGGGAAGGTTTGCAGCCTCCCAACCAATAAGAGCTTTTTTGCGTACGTCACCCCATCGATAGTCACCCGGGGTGCCGACCTTTCGAATCACACGATGACAGGGGATGAGATAGGCTACCGGGTTGACAGCGATCGCTGTACCCACCGCACGGGAGGCAGAAGGGTTTCCAATGGTCCGTGCAACCTGACTATAGGAGCAGAGAAGGCCAGGAGGTATTCTGAGAAGAGCTTTCCAAACGTTGATTTGAAAGTTCGTTCCCTTTACCAGTAAAGTCAGTGAGCCGTTTTCATTTTTTTGGCGAGTGAAGATTCTCTTTGCTATGGCGCCGGTACCTTCTTTGTCCGGATAAACCTCAGCTCCCTGCCAAAACCGTTGCAGTGAAGCCAGTTCACGTTCCGCAGACTCATCTGCAAGGAAGGAAAGCCAACAGACACCCCGTTTGGTGGTGGCCAGAAACATTGAGCCGAAAGGGCTTGGTTGAATCCCATAGCCAATCCGGAGTCCAGCGCCTCGTGTTTTGTATTCGCCAGGCGTGACAGCCTCCAGGGAGACGAAGTGGTCGTGGAGACGCGCCGGACCCGATAGCCCCACTTCATAGGTTGTGTCCAGCACGCTTTTGGAGTGTTCCAGAAGCTGTTTTGCGTGCTGGACAGTGAGAAACTGCAGAAAACGCTTCGGCGATACACCTGCCCAGCGTTGGAACAGACGTTGAAAATGAAACGTACTAAGACCTAGTTCGGATGCAATATCAGCAAGAGTAGGCTGTTCAGGTGCACTTCGTTCAATGAAGCGGATGGCAGCAGCAATTCTCTCATAATCAGACTTCATAGCTAATCTCCATGATTGAAAATTTATAGACTACCGTTTCAAGGCACCGTAGCCTATGGCAGATGGAGTAGCCACCCGATTCTTGCTAAATCGCTTGAGTTTAGGTTGAGTGACATAATACTCTGTTAGGTCCCAGAAAACTTGGTCCCCAGGGCCAGTCTTCGTATGATCTATGATTGCAGATTGAGCTAAACGCCTTCATTGCGGCGAGGTACTAAGCTCTTCAATCTAAAATCTGCATTCTAAAATCTAAAATCCTTATGGCTTTGAAGTTGCATTTATAGCTCATATGACATGAAGGTGACAAGGAATGGCAAATGGGCAAATTCCTTTGTCACTTTTTCAACTCCTATGCTTCTTTTTCCTGACACCTGAAACCTAGCTCTCGTTTTTTTGCTTTGAGGTGATATATTCATACAACTCATTCCATTCTTGATCTATATCATACTCCGGCATTGTCTTGTTGGCTCTCCTGTACCAGTAGTTTGAGTTTCCTAAAGCCCCCTCTTTTCGGTGCAAGTATGCATGGATCCAATAAGAATCTAACGATTCAATTCCCTGTACAATTGTATGAGCACTATCCCAATGGCCATCTCTGTCAAGCTCTAATGCCTTTGTTAGTTCATCGACATTACTCATTATGTTAACTCCTTTTTTAGCCCGGATATCTTCGGACTCACAATCCATGGACGAATAGATAAATTACTGTAACATTTCTTTCCAAACCATCAAAAGATCGTGACCGCAGACCCAGTAGTAAAATGTGGACCCGAGGAAGGCATGAGAGAGTCCCAGAGGGAGCAGGACTCGATAGCGACGGTAGAGAAAAGTCCAGAAGATTCCTGCAGCAGCGGCAGCAAGCGTGACGCCGATGTCAGGTAAGTGGACTAAAGAGTACGCCATCCCCGTGACGACTACTGAGACCGGCGTAGGAAAAAGCGTAAGAAGACGCCCGAGAAGGTAGAACTGGAAGAGGAACTGCTGCAGGAGAGCCCACGGGAGGTAGAGGACGAATGCTAGGGGGAGATGGTAGTTTAAAAATCGCGCCCAGGCTCCATTCCAGCCGGATTCCCTGTAACCGAGCGCAAGTCCGATTGCCGCGAAGGCAAGAATTATGGGAATAGTGAAGGCTGAGGCCAGAAGGTATGATCGTCTTACTCGAGTCTGTAGATCCTCTTCCGGTGGAAACTGAGCCCAGATTGAGTTTCTGGTGAACCGCGCGTTCCAGGCAATGAGGCCGAGGGCGAACAGAGCAAGGAGAACGTCAAGGTAGATAGGCCGTTTTGGAAAAACAACCAGAAAGACAGTGGTTAGTACACCGAGGACGAAAAGTTCGGTGAGGATGCGGTGTTTTACAGATTGTCCCATGAGCTTTCCCAGAGCAAAAATAGCAATCCCGCCTACACCGCAGGGGGCGCGTGGCGGAATCGCTGTTGCCGATGTTAGCCCATAGTATTCATGAATCGGCTGCTTCGACCGTGGATATGACCGTCCTTCCTGGCGTCCTCTGGCCTTGAAACCTGCGACGTACTGTTCTAGTACGCCTCGGATTCAAGCCCCTGCGGTTGCCAGGTGGAACATCCATCTTCACGGTCTCGCGACACAGCTTCATGAATACTCCGAGCTAGGTAAAGAAGCCCTTATAAATGCGAAATATATTCGCCGGTGGAGCACTGTTGTGCCCAGGCACTCGATAGATTTCAAAGGTTGATACTACAAAAAGAGCGACAATCAGCCCAAGCACCACCGCGCGAGCGTAACGATAGGGTAAGAAGCGGAACAGCAACCAGGTAATTCCGGCCGCTGCAACATAGAGAAGGCCTCCGAGGATTACGACATGCGTCCACAATATACCGAGCATCCAGAAACCTTCGGCAGTGAATTTTGCTAAAGCCACAATGAGCCCGTGAACTGCGAGATAGATTATACAGAATGTCGGCACTATACCGCCCACAACCAGCATGAAGAAGGGAGCCGGCACGGTTAAAAGCAAGGCAGCAAAAAGAGTCCATTTCGGCCGGTGTTTTGCATTAGTGGATAGATCATTCACCATTGAACCTTCCACCGGTGGTTCAATAACCCGATATTTTCGTCCCAGGATGAGGCCAAAGCAGGAGATCTCTTATTGACCTCGTTGGCGTCGCACCGTAACAGTTTCACCACCAATACCCCAGTTATCTGTATGGACCTCATCTATGACCACGACTGTAGTTGCCGGATTCTTTCCCAGAACTTCAGCGAGGAGGTCTGTCACTCCCTTGATAAGTTGAGCCTTTTGAGCTGCTGTGACGCCTTCCTCGGTCACTTTGATATTTATATAAGGCATGATTGCTCCTTGAAAGTCTTGGCCCTACGGCCGGTGTTAGCTAGCAGCAGACAGCAGGCAGCAAAAAGACATTTTGTATAGAATAATTATTCCATATCGTATGTCTTTTCAAATTCGCAATCCGCAATCCGCAATTCGAAATTACCTCCCTATGCTCCATGCGATCTAACATCGGCCCTTTTCCTTGCGCCTTGAGCCACTCCCTTTGGTAATAATTCGAATCTTCTCTTCCTCAAATTCAATAATATCACCCGCAATGATTTTTTTTCTTTTTCTGGTTTCAATTCCACCATTTACACGCACGAGCCCTTCTGCAATAACGTGTTTTGCCTCTCCCCCGCTTTGAACCATGCTTTCGAACTTTAGAATTTTATAAAGCTCAATAGGCTCTTCCTCAATCTCCACCACTCTCATCTTTTCGGAAGCATCTGTATTCATGAAATATCAGGGTTAAGTATTGCCGTGTTTAGCCAAAAAACGATCTAATTGATTAGCAAAAGCTTGACGATCACTTTGGCTGAACGACGATGGTCCACCCGTGTCCACGCCACCACTGCGCAGCTCATCCATGAAATTACGCACAGCAAGGCGCTCGCCAATATTGCCTTTTGTATAGAATTCTCCCCTGGGGTCAAGCGCATGGCCACCTTTCTCTATAACCTCAGCGGCAAGAGGTATATCAGCGGTAATGACGAGGTCGCCTTGTCGTAATTTTTGCACTATTTGGTTGTCGGCCACATCGAGACCATGATCTACTTGGATCGCCTTGATATAACATGACGGAGGGGTATGTAGAGGCCGATTTGCGACCAGAGTTAAAGATATCTGTAATCTCTCGGCTGCACGAAAGAGAATATTTTTTATCACTCTGGGGCAGGCATCAGCATCGACCCATATCTGCATTCCCTTCTCTCCTGATAAAATGTCAGTTGCATGAAAATGCTGCGGCGAGCGCATTCCCCGTAGCGACTTGACTTGAGCGACACGACTTGAGCGACTCGACCTGAGTTCGTCGACAGGTCTCATCGACAGGTCTCATCGACAAGTCTCGTCGACAGGTCTTGCTGCAGGGAGCTTCAATAACAGCAGGGCTAGAACGGATTCGTTAGGTCACGAACTCGTTTACTTTTCTCATCGTACTCTGCCCAGACAATCAAATCTCGATAGTCTTCTTTGGCCAAATTTATTGCTTTCTCCAGCCTATTGAGGTCTCCCTTCGCGACGAACACAATGCATCTCAATAGGCGGTCACTCGCCAGCTCTTGATTTTGGTCCACAAAGTCAGCCAAGACTGACAGCGCAAGAGCTGCCTCCTCAGGAGTTTCGAAGTCTTTATTTACCTTTCCCCATATGTCCCGTGCCAACATCATCGCAGTGTCATTTTAACCGCCTCATAGCGGTCGAGTTCAAGGGCTTACCCACCATCGTTTTCCTGTTTCCAAGCCCTGAGTTGAGGAATCCAGCGGGGAACATGGGATTTATATTCCCGGTATTCGTCGCCGAATCTTTTCTCTAACCCGTTCTCCTCAATAAGCGGAAAATAGATTGCATTGCCAATAAAGAAAACCGTCATCCATGTGGCTATCGGCAAAGATCGGAATAAGATTGCCTCAGCAAGAAGCATGAGCAAGGCGCCCGTAATCATCGGGTTTCTAACATGGCGGTAAGGACCCTGAATAACCAATCTCTTCGGGGGGTCCCAGGGAGCGGGAGTTCCTTGGCCGAATTTCATGAAGAGTGTGACTGTCCAGGCGCTCAAAGCTAGACCAATGATCGCGGCCAATGAGGCCAACCAGAAGCAAACCTGAGTGGGAGATGCCAATTCTGGTGCAAATTTCGAGTCTTGGGTGGCCAGGAGAATAGCTCCCGGGATGACAATAAGCACTGTGCCAGGCAACACGATAATCGTTTTCACAAGCCCCCAGTTCATCTTTCGACACCTTCGGTATTGCTTTCTTAAGAAGGCCGCCCAGCGGCCCTTCGACCCAGCCTTCCGCCCACGTTAAAACTTCGGCAAGACAAGCCGCCGGGCAGGCAGCTCAGAGTTCGACTGCAGCGAGTGGTTAGGTCGTACAAAATCATATGGCATTGAACCCATGATGACAGCTGCTCCCGGAGTTGCCTCACGCCGATGTCACGAAATATGTGCTGTTGCAAGATAGAATGCAGGAGCTGCAAAGGCGATAGCAAGGAATATTAGAAATAATAATTCCATTTATTTAATTATCAGTATTGCAATCCAGGGTGCGAAGTTGAAAACAGTTATCAACAGCTTGTAGGTAGCCAAATATTTTTGTATTGATTTGTAGACCGTTTCTTCGTCTAGACCAAACAACTTTTTATGAATTTTGCACACGAAATCACGCAATACCAATACCGCTATAGCAGTGCAAGCATATATTCCAACATTGACCAACATGCACCAGAAGAAAAATCCCTGCAGCATTTCGATATCCATAATATTCTCCGTCTTTTGCCTAACGGTCGAGCTCAACGGCCCTGAGTGAACGGAGCGCGTCGAAGGGGTCCGACTGCAGCGAGTGGTTAGGCGCTTCACATCGATTCGGCAAATTCTGGTCTATATCTAGCTAGAGCCACCCCGCCTTGCATCTCAAATGCACCAATTACCAAGATCATGAACGCTTCGTCTGGCACTTCCCACTCGCTCCGAACTCCATAGCGACTAGCAGGTTCAAACCCAAATCGAGGGTAGTACTCAGCGTGGCCCAGAACAATGATGAACGGACATTGCCTCATCTTCAGTTTTTCGATACCAGTGCGGATCAATTCTGAACCTATTCCCTGCCTTTGATACTCAGGCAGGACGGCCATTGGTGCTAAAGCCATTCCTTTGACAATGTTGTCCTCACTTTCAACCATGATGGGAGTGAAAAGAATGTGACCAACAACTTGATTTTGCATCAAGGCGACTAAGGACAACAGGTCTTCACAGTTTTGCCGCAACTTGTCCACCAG
>JAJDNL010000011.1 GCA_022340745.1 Deltaproteobacteria bacterium | reverse complement strand
AGTCACACGGATGGCCACGGATAAAAGATGGAACCACGAAGGGCACGAAACACACGAAGGGGACTACGAAGAAGGATCGCTTAAGAGTTTAATGGGAATCCCTTGAGGACGAAAGTAATCTAGCTTATTTTCGTCCTCAGGCGCTTTCCCATTTTTCCCGATGAAATCCATCTTGGCACCCCGCTTTGCGGGGTTACTTAAGCGATTCGAGCCTATCAACTAACAAGTATTTCCTTTCGTGCCTTCGTGTTTTCGTGATTCTAGCTAAAATCTTCTCCGTGTAAATCCGTGTCCGTCCGTGGTGAATCTTTTCTCTGCGCTCTCAGCGTCCTCTGCGGTGATAAATTTCGTCTGCGCTCGTCTGTGTGTGTCTGCGGTTAAATCCCCCTCTGTGTTCTCTGTGCCTCTGTGGTGAAAATTACTGCGCTACTTCGGCCCGAACAACTCAAACACCGCAGGTTCCTTATCTGGTGGACTGGTCGTGGAAGGTTCAGGATTTTTATTGGCAGTTTTCACTTGGGTAGGTTTCGATTTCTTTCTCTTTGTAGAGCTCACAACAAAACTTCGAGGCATTGGTTTCTGGGTGTGGAGGAGCTTGTTGGGAATACGGATTTTGTCACCGACAGTGATGCGGTTCGGGTCTAGCTTGGGGTTCACTTTCGCCAGAGAACGCCAATTTTTGACATCACCCGTGTACCACTTGGCGATAATCGAGATTGATTCTCCTGTATACTTGACTTTGTGGTAGTAGTACGAAGACTTCGATTTAGTCTTGGCTAACCGGGCTTTTCTGGATTTGTGCCTTTTGCCAACCGCCTCCACGAACTCTTTAGGCATCTTCTTTTTGGTGTGCAGGAGGTCATCGGGTATGAGGACAGTTGTCCCGATGGTGATACTGTCTGGGTCGAGCTTGGGGTTCGCCTTGGCCAAATAAGGCCAGTTTTCAACGTCTCCCGTATACCATTCCGCAATAACTGAAAGTGATTCGCCAGGATAGCGTACTTTGTGGAAATGATAGGTACCTTTGGAGCGGGATTTCTTAGCCCAGGAAGGAAGTTTTTTGTTTATCTGCGCCACATACTTGTCCATTGTTGCGCAGCCGGCAATGATCCACAGGAGTGCCAGTCCGAGCAATGCTAGAGATCCTATTTTCCAAAGCGTTTGTTTCTTTAGCATTTTTTGAGGTGCGCCTGAGGCGGAGCAGGTATTTTTTCGCCCTTGCATTATTGGGGTTAACCTCTAAAGCTCGCTCTAGATTTCCAATACTCTCCCCTTTCTTTCCCTGCAAATTTTGGACCACTGCCAAGTTGACATAGGCCTCGTCCAGGTAAGCTGGCTGCAGCTCTGTTACTCTGAGGAACATTGCCTCCGCCTTGGCATAATCTTTTCTGCCATAATGGAGAAATCCGAGATTAAAAAAAGCATCCGGAGAACTAGGATCCAGGTCAGTGGCTTTGTCATAAGCATGGATAGCCCTGGCATACTCTTTTTTCGCGGTGTAGAGCTTCCCCAAGTTGAAGAAGGATTCTGCGTTTGAAGGATCAAGCTCGATTGCTTTTTTCAGTAAGGACTCTGCTTGCTCTGGGTTTGATTCGAGTATGCCGGTAGATCTACCCACCAGTGCCTGAGCATATGGGGTCGCGATCTTCGACTTGTCTCCGGGTTCATCGGCGAGAGCTTTTTCAAACAGTGCCGCTGCTGTGGCGAACCGCTCTTGTTTTAACGCCTCCATGGCCTCTTCTCTCTTGCTCGGTTCAAATGAGGCAGGCTCCCTTGCAGTCTCAGCCGAAGACGGCGCCGGTGCTACCGCATGTGGCGCAGGTAACTCCGAGGTCTTCACCGATGTCACAACCGTGTCCTCCACCACTGATGGAACTCGTTTCTCTTTGAAAAGCAAGGCCAGGACAATGGCGACTGCCACCATGGCAATTGCCCAGGTACCGAGCCAAAGTCTATGTGTGGTGGGAGCTGGTGTTGTTTTTGTAGTGGGGACCGGTTCGATGTGCTCCAGTATATGTAACGTCTTTGTCTTGCCGTCAGAAACCCCCTCTTCTTTCAACGAAAGAACTTCAGCTTCCATTTTCAACAATGTCGCGGCTTCAGCGGCAATTTCCTCTGCAAAAAGGGCCTTCATATAATGAGATAACCCCTCGGCCCTTGGCCTCACTGTAAAGGAGGAGAAACACTCCTCGAGGTCGGCAAGCATGGCAACGCAGGAATTGTAACGTCGGCTGGGTGCCTTGGCGAGTGCTTTTCGGAGGATCTCAGATACCTCGGCAGGAAGGTCGGAAACGATTGTTTCAGCCATCTGGAAATCTGCTTTGCGCACCTTATCGAGGATCTCAAGGTCCTCTCCCTCAAACATGCGCCCGCCAGTGATCATCTCGTGGAGCAGTATGCCGGTGGAGAAAATATCGGACCGATGGTCGATAGTTTTCCCGGCCGCCTGCTCCGGAGACATGTAGGCTACCTTCCCTTTGATCAAACCCTCCCGGGTGTCCGCGGTCTTTCTCGCTGCTTTCGCGATGCCAAAATCGACAATCTTCACCTCACCTTCGTAGGTGACCAGTATGTTCTGGGGGCTAATATCCCTGTGGATCAGTTTGAGGGGGTTTCCCTGGAAGTCCTTTAGGTTGTGTGAATAGTCAAGTCCAGAGCAGATTCTAGAGGTGATGTAGAGAGCGTATTCCAAAGGAAGAGGCAGCCCTTTCTCCTTGGCCTTATTGCTCAGGACCCGCAAGTCCTTGCCATGAATGTATTCCATGGCGATGAAATAGGCGCCTTCCATGCTGCCGAGATCGTAGATTTGCACAATATTCTGGTGGGTGAGCATGGCCGCGAGCATGGCCTCGTCGATGAACATATTAATCAGATTGCTGTCCTGGCTGAGGTTCGGCAGGATTTTCTTGATGGCTACTAGTTTCTCGAAGCCTTCGACACTGGTAATCTTGGCACGAAACAGTTCCGCCATCCCGCCAGTGGCGATTTTGTCAAGGATCAGATACTTCCCAAAACGAATAGGCTTGAAATTAGACATAGGGTTGCTTTATTTGACGGGAGAAGCTCAGTGGTACTCTGGCCTCACCAATATGCCAAATCACAAAGAATATAAACAACTTAGCACCAAGAGTCAGCTCAGGGCATACCTCTAATCAGTTCATTCGTTCCATACGAGTGCAAAGAATAGACCAAAAGGAAGGCGTAGAGCATGGAGCATGGAGCATAGAGCATGGAGCAAAGAGTTAAAGCAAAAATAGAATTAGCCGTAGACTAATATCGGGTGGAGGTTGGCCTCCGGCCTGGAGGGCTACGGCCCGGAGGGAGGAGCGGCCCTATGGCCTCGAGGTTGGAGGCAGAAGATTAGACGACAGAAGACAAAAAGTAAAAACTAAAGCCCAATTAGTGTCGACTGATGGCTGCTGACAACTATTTGTTAAACAGGTAGGTTGGGTGGTTTTCGTTTCGGCGGAGTTCACCCGACGACAAGCTCTCAGTAGGCACTGGCTCTATGCAATGCGGCAATCATGAACACGATTTTTTGGCCTTCGTCGATTTCATCGAAAAAACGCCAGGCGCCGCTTCTATAACGCCAGACGTCTGGATTGAAACCACTTAGCTTCTTGATATTGGGTTCGAAGTGAGGGTGCTCACGCAATTGAGGGTAGACAAAATCGCGAAGTTTTTGTGCGACTTTGGGGTGGGTGGAGCTAACTATTCGGCGGAGGTCCTTTTGAAACTGGTCGGTTTCAAAAATCCGGTAGTTATTCAACAAGGCGCCCTTTCCGGAGACGAGCTTCTTCTGAACCCTTCTTGATACGCTTCATCAGTTCCTTGTTTGCAAGGATCTCCGCTACCTCAGCATCATCCGCGAACTGTTGTTCACGGACTTTGGCCAAGGCAGCAGTCTCAATAAGGTTCGACAAAGACCGATTCTCTGCTCTTGCTGCTTCCGAGAAAGTGCTGTAGTTTTCATCGCTCAACCGTATTGTTACAGTCTTAGGCATGTGGCACCTGCATCATTTATTATTCGCTTATATTCAATTTTATTCTTTTTGCTACATAATGTCAGTAGCTGTATTCAGAGCATCCGGCGAGAAAAGGGAGAGCATGGGGCATGGAGCATAGGGCAGAGGGTTGGAGGCAGTTTGCAACCATTGTTGGCGCTGAGTCGACAGTGGGCGTTGAAAAAGAAGGCCTTTCGCCGAAGGCGAATGGACTTTTTCCCTGGCCGCAATCTCCCGGCCAGGGAAACAACAAACTCCTCTGTGACCTCTGTGTCTCTGTGGTAAGTACTTAGGTCAGGGAGTGGAATGAGACCTCAGGAGAGCATTGAGGTTTTCCCGCTCTGAGGGAGAGACATTCACAAAACTCAGGCCAACGTCGAACTGATACCTGCGCTCGCCCTCCACTTTGTTATACCAGAGCACTTGGGCCTTGATGTCCCACTGGCCCTCGCCAGTCGAAGAGGGTAGGGAAAGAACGAGGGGCGTTTGACCGCTTGGATCGTTGTCGAGCAGCAGGTGGTAGCCCTCAATTAACATGTGGTTGGTCTGAAGGCAGGCACCAATTGGAGATATATCGGTGAGTCGACCGCGCACTTTATCGGTGCGGGGATTTTGTGTGACATCATCCCAGATCTGAAACTCTGTCTCTACAGCCACCTGATACCGGCTGTGACTGCGGCGATCAAGGCCAAAATACTTTCTAAGTCCCATGGCGGTGCCCCCCCATCGGCTTATTATGAGATATTTTCACAAGCTCACAATATTTAGCGACAATTAACAGAGTTTGTCAAGGGAAAGAGGTTGGATGGTGAGCGGTAAGCAGTAACCGGTAAGCAGTAAATAATGAAAATAACTTAGATTAACAAGTCAACTAATTCCCCAATTTTCTAATTCTCTAATCAACTAATCAACGTCTTCCTCGTTTGGACTTTCTTCGCTTCAAATACCAGATAGCTCCCACCGCGCCTACAAGGAGCACAATAACCAAGATGAATATTTTTCCATGCTCAACAGCCATAAGGGCTATGGTATGCATTGCTTGCTTGAAGAATCCGGCTCGCGGTATTTCCTGGTTTGCGACCAGGGGTACGGTCTTGAACACCTTATCCTTGGTGGCAATTACTACTTCCCCTACGATCTGCCCTTGTTCTATGGGGGCAAATAACTGCTCAGGAGCTTGTGCCTTCCAGGTAACATCCGCTTGCATGGTAATCGGGACTGTGACAATCCCGGTTTCTCCTGCTGCCAGCTCCACTTGCCCCTGGGTTCCTTTCCACACGGAAAGCTGCAGAAGAACGTCTCCTTTCTTGAAAAGTTGCACTGAGACAAAGTTACGGAAACCATAATTAAGCAGTCGCAAGGCTTCTCTTCCTCGGATATTCTCGCTCTTGGCGCCCATTACTACCGCAATGAAACGCTGCTCCCCCCTCTTGGCAGTTGCCAAAAGATGATAGCCTGCGTCTTCGGTGTGTCCAGTCTTTATCCCGTCCACGGTGGGATCTCGCCAGAGAAGCGAGTTGCGGTTTTTCTGGCGGATATTCTCGTGAGTAAATTCCTTCAGTTGATGGTATTGGAGCGCTTGTGGGTGGGCCTGAAGGTACGCCAGGGCCAGCAAAGCCATATCCCTGGCGGTGGTGTACTGATCAGGGGCGGGCCAGCCATTGACTGTCTGAACATGGCTATCTGTAAGACCTAGTTCTTGCAGCTTCTGGTTCATTTTCTCAACGAAAGCCTGTACATTTCCCTGGAGGAATTCGGCCACGGCAACACAGGCATCGTTTCCAGACACCACTGCAATTCCTTTGATCAATTCAACAAGAGGAACGCGGTTTCCCTGGCGGACAAACATCTTGGACCCCCCAGTGCGCCAGGCTTTTTCACTGATATACACCTTGTCCTCCAACAGAACCTGGCCCTGGTCAATGGCGTCAAACACCAAAAAAAGTGTGAGCAATTTGACAAAACTTGCAGGACTGATGCGCTCATCAGCATTTTGTCCATAAAGGAATTGGCCGGAATCAGCATCTATGAGTGCAGCGGATTTCGCTGCCACCGCAAACGGGTGAGGCAACTCCTGCGCCCCGGTAGGTGTGACAGAGCTCAAAAGTAAAACAGTGAGAAATAAGCTGATCATCCGTATAGCTTGCACTCTGCTTCTGAGCATGACATTACCCCCGGCTAAACTTGAAGGAAACGCTATGCGCTATGCTCTTTGCGCTCTGCGTTTTTAGAAAGCGGCTTATAGCACAGGAAAGAGTGCTTGTAAAGCAACGTGGGTTGTTAGTGCAAGCGCACTGCGTTCGCGGCGGAAGGAAAAGCACTGCGAATTGGGGATATGAGATGTGGGATGTGGGATGTGGAAAAAACCAGGAGTCAGGAGACAGGAGAGAACAAAGATTTGTCTAAGTTTTTATCTTCTGGATTCTGAATTCTGAATTCTTACTCTATGCTCGATGCCCAGTTATTTCATATCAGGTTCCATAGGCTCAATTGGGGGTTCTGTCAAAAGAGGTTCGTAGGCAGTGGTTTCGAGGGGGGCCACCCAGATTTCCACGCGAACATTAAGGGGCGTAACCTGCATGGTGAGTATACAGACCCGGTTCTCCTTTTGATAGAAGAACAAAGTGCGGGTGTATTTTAAACTGGCTTGGATTATCCAGCCGTTTTTTGTCAGGGACTCGTCAAAAAATCTTACCAGGGAATCGTAGTCCACGTTGCCATTATAGACCAGCATACCTGTAGCGAATTCGGGAGTCATGTAAACAAAGGACTCCTTTGCGTCCAGTTTCAGTTCTTTTGGTATGGGCACATCGGGAAATTCTCGGATGGTCACGATCGGTGTAGGGCCCTCTTCCCCCATGGGTTCAGTGTGAACCCTTTTGGTACACCCGGAAAATAACATCATGAAGCCCAGGCAAGCTAAACCAATGCTGATGATGATTGTCCCCCGATGTCGAGGCCGCATGATCATGGCTCCCTCCTCGTCCGGTTAAAGGACGGATAGAATATTTGGTAGCAAAGGTACAAGCTAATTTCACGTATCATCAGGGAAAGGTAGTTGCTTGTCAAGCGACTATTGGTCATTCGTTGTTGAGTCATAACCTTGCAGCACGGCCAAAGACAAGCTTTATGGCGAGAAAGGAAAGAGTTAATATTATTAGGCACGGGTTCAGCTGCGCTGAACACACGGATGGCCACGGATAAAAGAATGAACCACGAAGAGCACGAAGGACACGAAGAAGAATGTATAGGAGCTGAATTGATTTGACAGGATGAACAGGACCTACAGGATAAAACAACCAATAGTTATCGAGTAGAGGATCGCTTAAAAGTACAATGAGAGCACCTGATGGCAGAAATACGCCAGCTTATTTCTGCCATCAAGGGCTCCCATTTTGTCCCGATAGATTCCTCTCGGGACACCCCGCTCTGCGGGGTTACTCAAGCGATCCTGCTACCGACATTACTTCTCTGTGTTTCTTTTATCTTGTACATCCTGTTAATCCTGTCTAATGAACGTCTGTGTTTGTCTGTCTGGGTCTGTGGCTAATTATCTGAGGCTGAAGCGAGTTCGCTTGAAATAACCCGTTCGATGCACTATTATCTGTGCAAACACGGTGCATTTATAAAAAGGAAGGCTTTAGAGGTACAAAGTCAATAATGCTCAACAAAGATAAGGACTCGGACCGAGAGAAAAAAAAGGGAATCTTTCATCAAGTAGTCGAACGGTTTTCACCATTTCACCGCAGCACAACAGCAACTGAAACCGCCGACACTTCCACCCAGCCTTTCCTAACAAACGGAAGGCCTTTCGCTGAATTTCATCTGAGTGACGCTGTCAACAAAGGCATCGCGGACGCGGGTTTCGTCCGCTGCACCCCGGTCCAAGAGCTGTCTCTACCCATTACCTTAGAGGGAAAAGACATTGCAGCTCAGGCACAAACGGGAACCGGGAAGACCGCCGCTTTTCTCATCACCCTCTTCGAACGTCTCCGTAAGATAGACAAACGCAAACCTGGCATTCCCTCGGCTCTTGTCATAGCACCAACCAGGGAACTCGCTCTGCAGATTTACCAGGATGGCCAGACACTGGGCAAACACACCGGTCTCAAAATGGTCGCTGTGTTCGGAGGTATAGATTACCAAAAGCAGGCAACACAGCTGCGCGAGGGTGTTGACATTGTTATTGCCACACCGGGAAGACTCATCGATTACATGAAACAGAAAGCCTTTCTTCCTGGTCGAATCAAGATATTGGTGGTGGACGAGGCAGACCGGATGTTCGACATGGGCTTTATCAAAGATCTGCGCTACATTCTCAGACGGTTACCTTCCTATGACAAGCGCCAGTCCATGCTGTTTTCTGCGACCTTGTCGTCACGAGTTCTGGAGCTCACCTATGAGTACATGAACCTTCCCAAGGAAATCTATGTCACACCTGAGGAAGTAACTGTTGACTCCGTGGAGCAGTCTCTTTTCCATGTAGCCAAGCATGAAAAACTGCCTCTACTCTTGGGAATCCTGGGCAAAGAAAGCTGGGAGAGGGTGCTCATATTTGCCAACACCAAGGCAACGGTGGAGTGGCTGACCGAAAAACTCAAAGGAAATGGGTTCCCGGTCAAGGGTCTTACTGGAAACCTTAATCAACGGCAGAGGCTCAAGGTTATCAACCATTTCAAATCCGGTGATCTCAAGCTTCTCATCGCCACGGACGTTGCCTCCAGGGGGTTGCACGTGGAGGATGTCAGTCATGTGATCAATTACGATTTGCCGCAAGATCGGGAAGACTATGTACACCGGATTGGCCGCACTGCCCGGGCTGGAATGTCGGGCAAGGCTGTTAGTCTGGCCTGTGATAGATATGTGTACTCCCTTGAAGCGATCGAAGAATACATAGGAAAAAAGATCCCCGTTGTCTGGCCGGACGAAAGCTGGTTTTTCTCAGACAAATCCAGAGCAATTCGTAGTGCTGATCAGCGGAGAAGAGGCCCAAAGAGAAGGGGGGGACCACCCGGGAGGAAAAGGTCGAGGCATCGACCCGGGAAAAAAAGGTCAGATGGACCAAAAGGTGCAGTATCTTCCTCGAAGCGAACCTCAAGGGATAGCAAGAGTACTCCCGCGCGCAGAGGCAAGAAAACAAAGAAGAAGCCAGGAGCCAGGAGCCAGAATCCAGAATGAAAAATCAAAAGGCGGATACCTCTTTTCTGTTGGCTACTGGCTATTGACTACTGACTACTCAGCTTTGCCTCCAACCTCCAACTCTTTGCTTGAGCCCGCCAGCGTAGGTGTAGCAAACTAAGACACTACAATCGTTCTATTTAAGCTCGGACTAGTACGCAAAGGATCATCTGGAAGCAAGCCGCGAAGCGGTTGAACCCGAGACATCGGGTTCAAAGTAGAGTTGTTGGCGGCTGATAATGAGCTGGCTAATTTTCATCCGCCAACAACTCGTTCTTCAGCTTCCAGGTGGTCCAACCAGTCTGCGCCTGTCGATATTTCTCAAGTTGATGAAGTGAGTGAGTATGTCAGGGTAATGATTGCTTAAAGGCTCAGCTATGCTGCCGCCGATGTTTGAAATCGGCGGGAATGGGGAGTGGCTGATAACAAGAATGAGTTCACTTATGCTTGTTATCAGGCGCTCCTCATTGAGCTTTTAGGCAATATTGGTTCTTCTCATACTCTGTGGTCAATGTTTTTGTCTGTGTCTGTCTGCGTGTGTCTGCGGTTAATTAGGTCTTTTGCTTTTAAATTCGCAATTCGCAATTCGAAATTATCTTCTCTGTGCTCTCCGTGCCTCTGTGGTGAATATTTTTGTCTGTGTCTGTCTGTGTGGGTCTGTGGTTAATTAGGGAGCCTTATGCGGAAGGCGTCTTCAATTGATTCAAAAACTCATGGAAGGTCTTGGAAGAGAAGTATACCACCGTAGTTTCAGGCCCAAAAGATATCTCATCTCCATCATTCAGCTGGTAGGACTGGTTCGCCAGTATTGCACTGCCGTTTAAAAAAGTGCCATTTTTTGATCCCACGTCTACCAGACATGAGCCTTCACCACTTTCGGAAATCTCCAGATAGGCGTGGGCTTTGGAGACCATTTTGTTGTACAGAATGATGTCATTCTGAGCAGCTCGACCGATTGTGACGTTCGGAGGAGACGTGGGTTCTTTCCGTTCCTTGATCTCTATTACTCTTGCCTCGAGCACGTCTGCAGGCACCATCCCTTGTTTCTGAGCCTCCAGTATATCCGGATCGTCTATTTTCTTGGTGCTGAACTGAAACATAACGTCCTTATCCATGCTTTTCTGCGTTTTTTCCACCAGAAAACCGTCCGGATAATTTTCGGCAAATGTGGCTGAAGGCAAGTTCGCAAAGGATGAGAGGTAATGAGCCAGATTCTTGTATC
>JAJDNL010000003.1 GCA_022340745.1 Deltaproteobacteria bacterium | reverse complement strand
CCCGGGTCGGTCCAAGTGGCTCCAGCCTGCATGTGAGTTCATGGAGCAGCCTACCCTCTTGCCAAGCCCTTCGTATGCCCGGGCCCCAGGGCTCCAGACGACAGGCGAGTTCCAGGGTGCGGGTGAGCCATGGTCGCAGCTTCTTAAACAGCAAAAATCCACTAGTCAGCGTAAAACCGCTGAGTGCCATGACGAAAACCGACTCCCGGCTGAATCCGTGCCAGAGCTTCAGCTTCATCTCCACCGGAAAGCCGAGGATGGCGGTTGCCATGGCCGAGCCCATACTGCTATCGAATGCACCAGGAACGAGCCCGACAAACATCCCGAGGCCGGCAAGGAGGCCTGGCCCGAGCAACATGGAGATTGGAGCTTCATGGGGGGACTTGGGGGTCTGTCGGAAGGAGCCAAAAAACGGCCAAATAGCCACAGCCAGTGACATGGCGACTAACAACACATTAGCCAATACTGCAACGATTATCAGCCAGAGCCCTATGGTTTCAATGTCCAGCTTAGCGGTGTAGAGAGCCTCTTTGCCGATAAAACCAAACATGGGAGGTGTACCTGCCTTGCTCATGGATGCAAGGATGCCAGCAAATGCTGTTACTGGCATGAGCGAGCGGAGGCCACCGAGCCGGGTCACGTCACGGGTGCCCGTTTCGTGGTCGATGTTGCCGGCCACCATGAAAAGAGCCGCCTTGTAGAAAGCATGAGCTACGAGAAACACTACCGCGGCCTCAACGGCCAGCACGGTGCCCACACCAAGGAGCGTTGTGAGTATGCCGAGAACGCTGATTGTGGAATAGGCCAGAATCCGCTTGAGATCACGCTGTCCCGCGGCCATAATGGCACCGACGAGCATGGTCAGAACACCCACACCGATCAATAACGTTTCCCACTGGATAGTGCCGCCGAGGATTGGGTGGAATCTCGCCAAGAGATAGACTCCGGCTTTTACCATCGTTGCTGAATGCAAGTAAGCGCTTACGGGGGTGGGCGCGGCCATGGCTGCGGGGAGCCAGAAATGGAAGGGAACCTGAGCCGACTTGGTAAAGGCACCCAGAAGAAGTAAAATTAGAATCGGCAGATAGAGAGGGTGTTGACGAAAATCAACGGAGAACAGGGCGGAGATCCGACCGGCCTCTTCTAAAGGCGAGCCCAACTGCACCGCAGCGAGCATCATGAGAAGAAGACCCGCCAGAAGTAACAGACCACCTGCTCCTGTCACCAGAAGTGCCTTGAGAGCAGAAGCTCGGGACGTCTCCGTGTGGTGGTGGAAGCCGATGAGAAGATAGGAGCTGATACTGGTCAATTCCCAGAAAACGAAAAGGGTAATCACGTTGTCACTGAGAACGAGTCCAAGCATTGAACCCATGAAAAGCAGGAGGTAGGCGAAGAACCGACCCCCGCCCGGTTGCTCGCCAAAATAGGCCCCGGAGTAGATGAGCACGAGAGCTCCAATACCACTCACAAGGAGCACGAAGGTAAGGGATAGGCCATCGAGTGCGAATGAAAGGTCCACACCGAGACTGGGCACCCAGGACCAGCTCGTTATAAATCGCGCGCCCGGCGATATGGGACGATTCCGTCCAAAAAATGCAACCAAGGCAAATGGGAATAGAGCCAGAACCCATCCCGTGGCGCGACCCAGAAGTCGGTAAAGGAATGGTGCAAAAAGAGCGAGAGTAAATGTTGCAAGCAGAGACCAGCCCATGACAGGTTACTCCAGGTCGTGGCGCAATTTTACACAAGACCAGCAGAGAAAAAAAGGCTACCAATAAAAGGCCGGAAAGCCAGAGGGCGTACCCTCTGAGATGTAGCCGCAGATTGGACAGGAATAGTAATCCATATCCCTTTAGAAGTCGACGGTTTCTTTAGCGCTTCGAAGTTCCCTCCACTGAGACGGCTTGGAGATCTGGCAGGAGCAAGCGAAAAAAGCCGAATGCAAGGGGCAGTAGCCAGCTGATGTGAGTCAGGATAAAGAAGCGACGGAGCCGTGGAGGGCCGAAGAGCTCAGCGACGAAAGCACCAGAGAAGATGATTATGAGGGGTAACAACATTGTGGGTTAAGTCATTGTTAACAGTTAGGGGTCCGCAGTCCGACACGACCAAGGTGATTGCCATTCACTACGCATCCATGGCAGTAGTTCTTTCCCATTGGCCTAAAGAACGATCCAGATGGCCATCCCGGTGCTGCTTTGCAGGACTTTGCTGGAGACACTGCCCATGAAGAATTCTTGCACCCCCGAGATACCTCTCCGTCCCATCACGATGGTACCGTATTCGTTATTCCGGGCTTCCTCCAATATATCGCTGGCCGCGCTTCTGCTTCCATCTACAACCTTTTTGCTGATTTGTGACTCACTGACTCCTGCTTTTACAAGCATGTCCTTGGCTTTTGTCATAAACGGTTCTATTGCCTGGCCGGCCTTTGTCTTCCAGAGTTCCTCCAGTTCTGGGGCCTCATCCAACACCTCTTGAGGAACAAAACGTCTCAAGTGCCTCATGGAGTGAAAAATCGTTACCGGACAATCTGTTCCGGAAAGCATGAAGCCGGCATGGTCAACAGCCCTGAGGGCGTTTTCCGAGTTATCTATGGCAATGAGCACCCGGTTGGAGGTGACAGTACCCTCCACGATCCACACCGGACATACCCGGCAGTATTCCAGAAGCTTGCTGGAGACCTCGCCCATGAAAAAGGCCTCAAGTCTACTTCGGCCGCGGGTGGTCATGAGCACAGCATCTGCTCGCTTGCTTTCCACCCAATTGCAAATATCCTGGGCAATGCCCCGATCTTTTTTGCGGGAAACAGTCTGGACCAGATCTTCTTTGAACCCTTTCTTTATCAGAAGATTTTTAGCCTTGGAGAGGATTTGCTCGGCCATGCGAATGTTCTTGTTCTCCAAAGTTTTTAGTTTCATGGCGGTCTCACGCTTCATAGAACGATCATCCGCAAGAATTGGAGGCAGACTGGGGAGGACATACTTAAGAGTTACTTCCAGGTTATGGTCTTTGCCGTAGATGAGATCAATGTACTCTAGGGATCTATGAGCATTTTCAGAACCATCTACAGGCACAACAACCATTTTGCTTAACTCGGTCATAATTTCACCTTCAGTCGAAGAAAGAGGGCCTCATCTATTGATCTGGTCACAATCCCGCTGGCAGCTACCATCCAATACAAATGAGATGATAGAAGTCGGGCGTTACTTGAGATTGATGGTAGAAATTGCCCTTGGTTGCGGTCTGACTGTGGCATCCAAGCCAGCGACAAAGCATTGCTGACCAAATAAAATAAGCTGTGCCACATTACTTGTCAATACCATCAAGACCTCAGGATCAGGTTTCTCCGGTTGGCGCTCAGCATTTAATTATACGTTATCAAGTCTTCGAGAATATGAACCGCAGAACTGCAGAATAAGAAACCGCAGAATATCGAGGTGAACAGCATTGTCTTATCTTTTTCAAAAACTTCTGCTGTTCGATATTGAAGCTCCCTTTCATCTCGCTAAAGCGGGACAGGGAATTTTCGTTGAACAAAAAACCCCCACTGATCGTCATCTGGGAGACCAGTGGGGGCCTGGCAGGGCCAACCTCGGAGGGGACCTGACATCACAAAAGAAGAGAAAATGAAGAGGAAGCCCCACCGAATCCAATGGCTATGAAAGAATCATGCCATCTCGGGCAAGTTCTCTTTTCCCAAATAATTTTGAAGCCTTATAAGTAGGTACAATGCAATCGTTGCAGGTGACGATTGGCAACTAAATGCCTAGATTGTTACGAAAAGTACCACTTCAGTGTGCTGGCAAGGAGAAAGGAAATTGCTAGGTGAATGAGAGCGGGCCCGGATATCCGGGCTAGGCAACCGCCCCAAATGGCCAGTTGATCGAGACGAGATCAAGCACAGAGAAAAACTTCACCTCACAGTGCTCACAAAGATAGTATCTGCTTCCAGGTAGAAAGCGCATCCAAAAACTGCGTCTTATCCGGTGACGCTCAATGCCTCCACATTTGGGACAGGCTTTGCCGCGAATGAATATTCCCATTTTTGGACCATTTCCGGAAAATGTACATGATCTATCCTGGCTAGGGCGTCAGTTTCTCTCATCAGTGTGAGGCAAGAGACCCCCACAGACTGGGCATCTCTTTTCAGCTGGCCTGATCAACAGCGACGCCTTGCACTGAGTACATATGACCTTATTGAGCTCTATTTTATTATCTTCGGTCATCTCGCAAGAGGGTCTATAGCCATTAGGTCATGATAGCGTGATTTTTGTTAGTTAAAAGTGTTGAAAATAAAGAGGCACAAATCATACCAATTCGTAGAATTACTTTTTTTGTATATATTACAAATAGTTATTTCATATATACATGGGAATATTCTAAGGTTGTTGGGTAATCTAATTCCAAGAGTATGTAATCAATTGCCACTTATAAGTCAGACTAGTAAGAGCGCCCGGACAGGTGAGCCGGAACCAGGAGTACGGGGGGAAGTCGCTGGTCTAGCCCGGATATTTCATGAATCACTTGCTGCGACCGCGGATATGACCGTCCTTCCTGGCGTCCTCAGGTGTCGGCCCCTGCGACGTACCGTTCAGGTACGCCTCGAAACCAATCCCGCGGTACCGCGGGACGAGTTGCCAGGTGGCACGCCCATCCTCGCGGTCTCGCCACAGCAATTCATGAAATATCCGGGCTAGGTTTGGAAGACCGATCAAGGGTGATTTTCAGGGAACATGACTGTCGGTGACGTCAATATAGTATATTTGATTCTTCTCTAGGATGGGATCCGGGCGTATCAAGATGATACTATAGGATGAGATATTAGAGGACGAACTGACGACCACTGCTGATTCATTTTCGAGGCGTGCACTTGGGTAGGTTACATAATGAATTATCTCGTGATATTGATTATATAGGCAATTTTTGTCTGGAAAAGGACATTCTAAAATGAGTACTCTCAATTTTCCCAGACAAGAGGCACACCGCTGGCATTTTGGATCATCATCAGTTGTTTCACTTCCACGTCTTTCCACACCGCTATATCGAGGGTCCTTCAACTTCCTACGATCTTGACCACTGCGTCGATCGCTGCCTCTGCGCCGATCATTTTCACGCGGACGATCACCACTGCCAGGATGCACCCGAGGTCTCCTTTCAAAGTAATATAATTTCGAAATACAGGTGAGCAGACTATCTTACATGGGATGGCATGTAAACAAAATTTAGCACTTTTCAACAAGATATTTCAACGATAATGTATTCAAAGTCGAAATTATGACCTCAGGGACAGTCTTTGTACGATTTATGATTTATGATTTGAGATTGACGATTGCAGATTGAGGTATATGCTATTCTTTACCGGGAGGTTCTGGGCTTTTAAATCTACAATCTGCATTCTCAAACCGGGAACCCGCCCGAAGGGTGGGAGTCCGCAGGACAAACTGGGAACCCACCCACAGGGTGGGGGTCCGAAGGACAAATCTAAAATCCCTGTGGGGCCTGCCAAGTTTGGTAGCGGCGAGCGCGGGGGAGACCGCCAAAAAAACGAAACCCCCACTGACGAGGACACGTCTCTTCACCCATTCAAGACTCATCCAATGTCTAACCCAGTGGGGGTTATTTAGTGGGGCCACACTCTATGGGAGCCCTACTAGGAGAGATTTCTATCCATCTCTCTTGTTCCTACACTAACAAGAAGTATGCCTATTCAAATGATGGATTATTTTTATATATAATTCAAATGGTTATAATTTTTACCGCCAATAAACCCAGTAAAAAACTGTTGGCTAATCTACACATGTGTTGGGAAAGTGCCACGTGTAATTGGTTCAGGAAAGGACCTTTTCGGTGACCTGGGGACGGTGATCTTGGAGCACCCGGGCTGAACTCGTACTTTCAATTGTAGTTCGCTCGCTAACCCCGTCCGCCTCAGGCGGACTACGGGGAATGCGCTCGCCCTATTGAATTTCCCGAAGGGAACCCTATTCAACAGGGCGAGCTGTAGCATTTTCAGTGATTTCCAGTCTGTTGGCTTTCGCCGTGGGCAGCGAAACACTCAGAGATGGGATACGTCTTGTCGCAAAGCCAGCAGTGGACATCACTTTCGTGTGAGACCCAAGAAATCTGCCTGTGGCCCACTGGGCACTGCTTAGGATGTTCAAATCGGAAGATGGATGTCACATTCCCAAATAGCCTATCCCGCATGCGTAAACCCATAATCTCCCCCTGTTGTTAGAATTGAGGTCAAGTGACACCAGGCAAAATCTTGGCCCAGATCATTTATCCATATCTTTATTCAACATCGAAAACCTGATCCTTGGAGCCAGCCCCTTTATGATTGATGATTGCAGATTGGAGATTGCAGATTGAGGTGTAAGGATTCTTTACTGGGAGATTTTGAGCTTTTAAATCTAAAATCTGCATTCTAAAATCCAAAATTAATGAACTCCACCACTCCAGCCGACTGCCGCAAGGTGGAAAGAGTATGGAAACCCCCTCAGGGGACAGTTCAAAGTCGCGTCCTTTGGGTCCTGATTCTTTATTCATTCCTGGGGTTGCCCAAAAGACAAAAGGGTAGGGTAGGTAAGAACAATACTGGGGCGATTGGAAAATTCTATGAACTGATAATTCAACAAGCGCAGCGATTGGAATTTACCACACAATTGGCTTGTTTTGTCAAGCAGGAAAAATATTATTTTGTAAAACTGCTACTTCCTGTAATCTGACCATTACATTCAAGGCTCATCAGAATTCTTTTTCACAGTAGTCGCAAACGTAAAGCTTCTCAGGATCTTCCAACTCCTCTCCGCCGACCAGAATTTCGTCCGTGGGCTCGCATCCCTTCCGGTAATCACCACCGTCGATACAGTTCACGCATCTCAGTTTACCATCGGCTTCGACAATTGCCCGAATATTGAAAAGATCAATGATCGTCATGCTTGTTGCGCCTCCTCAATTAAGTGAAAGTCGGAACAGACGGGCAGCACCGACCGTTTGAAGTCAAACTACTCCTTTCCTAGTCGGATGATGGCCTGAAGTATTACAAAAGCTTATTCAACATCGAAAATCTGGTCCTTAGGATCAGGTTTGAGTTAAATGGCTTTGCCGGTAATTAGGTTTCAGATGTCAGGCTTCAGGTGTCAGGAGAAAAAAATAAAAGACTAAGACTTTAACATTGAAGCCTCAGTCAGGATCCGGATTTTTTACTCAACATGTGGGCTGGGTGTTACGGAGTTTACTCTAGCTGTTTTTTGGTCGTGGCGGTTAGCAGTGAACCCACTAAATCTGACAAGCAAACAAGTTGTTTAAGAAGTCACGGTCACCCATTGAGATTTGGGTGAATTGAACGCCCATGCCTCCAGGCACCATGTGCTTTAACCTCTTTTGCTGACTTTTCCACGCAACTTCCGCGGTAACCACCAAGTGTCCCGCATAGGCGGGAGGTTTAATGATTAAGCGGAAGATATCGTCTTGAACAGGATCGGTCAGGGCATGGATAAAGGCGCCTCCAGGGCTAATGTTTCTTGTTTCTCCTTTTACAATACGGATTGGAGTTAACAAGAAAACTGGCCAGTCGACTTCGGCTCGGCTGTGTTGACGTCTTTTCTGACGAGTAGACATGAGGATACTATGCGTAGCTGGTAACAGAAGTTATGAGAGAATTACCCTGTAATCTAAAACACATAAGGATATTCCTGTCAATCGGAAAAACCACCATTTTGCAGCCCAGGGGATTGGATTGCAGATTTTAGAATGCAGATTGGGGATTGGGGAAGGCATAGAGCATGGGGAAATACAGTGGGCAGCTGGCAGTAGGCAGCAGGCAGAGAACAGAGGACAGACGACAGGTTGGTAAATTTGAAAAATGGAGCATTAGAAAATGAGTCAAACAGATGAATTGTTTACCGCGCGAAGCGTCCTGAGCGACTCGACCTGAGCGACTCGACCTGAGCGACACGACTTGAGCTCGTCGACAAGTCTCGTCGACAGGTCTTGTCGAAGGGCTTACTGCTCACTGCTTACCGCTTACTATTTGACGAATCGAATCACACTAGGGATGTTCCCTTTGTCTTCCATGAAATATCCGGGCTAACCGAAGGATGCTCTTGAAGGATGATAGATAGGTTGCTCAGAAAGATATGGTGGGACGCTAAGGAGTTTTTTCATAAAGTAAGACCTGGTCTTTGCCCTTCCTTTTGGCATCATACAAGGCTTTATCGGCGTTTGTAATCAACTCATTCATATTGCCAGCTAGTTCTTTATAGTGGGACACTCCTATGCTGACTGTAACGTCGCACGCTTTCTTGACATTTTTTCTTAAGCGCTCTCCTATGGCGAGCGCGTTATTGGAACTTGTGTCCGGGATAATCACAACAAATTCTTCCCCACCATACCGGTAGATATGGATCTTGTCATAATTTCTCAGACTCTGTTCAATGTTTTGTGTGACCGTTCTTAGGAGTTGATCACCCTCAAAATGGCCAAATTTGTCATTAAAATCTTTGAAATTGTCGATGTCAATGATGAGTAAGCCACAACCTCTCGTTGTTCTCTCTGACATTGAGATGAGTAGTTTTATATCATTGTCGAATTTTCTTCTATTGTACACTCCAGTTAAAGGATCTTTCTCAATGAGAATTGAAATGAACTCCCGCTCTTTCACAGAGAGCTTGTCTAAGACTTTTTCCAAATCCACCTTGCAATCCTTTTTAGGCGAGAGCAGAGCTTCTGGATGGATGTCAATCGGTTCGGTCAGTTATTTACCTAGGTATATGTTTGAATTAGTGCAAGACTTTTTGGGAGAGAAAACTGAGATCCTCTTCAGAAATCTCTGCGAATCGAATACCCAGAAGAAATGAGGGGTGCTCTCTTTCCTCACCTTCAATATCCAGTCTAATCATTTCACCGGTTGCAAATATAGAGTGGCGCTGTTCTGGTATTTCAATGGCCATGGGAATGGGACTATCTGGATTAGGTAATTCATGGCAATGAATAAGTGCGCCGGTTAAACTTATATCCCGAACCTCACCCTCCAGCGGTCCCTGTACAGTGAGTATGCTGAGAGGCCAAGAGACTTTAGCTCTCGCATATTCTCGTGCTTTCTTTGCTGTTGAGACCTCTGTGGATGTTTGCTTGGACTCGTCCACTCTCCGAGTCGCCTCTATTATCAATCCTGTAATATCAATTTTCTCAATGGACCGATCCTCAAATTGCACTGAACAATCCCGGTATTCGAATTCGCCCTCGCCCCAAGAGGCAAGATCTGACACGGTTTGCTGAACCTGGTAGCGAATTGTATCTTTGAGAAGATCGCTACTTATCAATTCCAGGTCAAGGAGTACTTCGCCCAGGCGCTTGTTTGATTTGCCTGCCTTGCCGAGTGCCTCTCCCAGATTTTCCCAAGAAATCAGTTTTTTGTTGTGGAGAATTTGCCCTAACCTCAGCCACTCACCACCAGTAGCCGCAATAATCTTGCCATCCTTCAAGCAGATGGCTCTACCGGTTTGCCCCCTGATGAAGTGCACAACACCACTCTTGTGCTCCCACGATAAAACCTGCAAAATGCCTGACAGGCCGAGCGATTCAAGCTTTCCTTTGAGGTCGGCCTCGGCAGGAAGTGTGGAGAACCGGAATGGATTTTCAGCCATGTGATCAGGGGAATGATCTCTGGTATCCGGTGTCTCGATTTCTCTTTGTTGGGTGTGCTCCTCAAGGGGGGTAAACATGGGTAGAAGATAGAATCCTATTAGTTTGCGGTTGTGTTGACTCAATTCTTGGAATTCAATGCCCAAATACCGATCTCGTATATCCCTTACAATGCCCTTTTCCTTTATGAGAGAATTATGAGCGTCGTCTAGAGAAAAGTTCAATTGAAGAACATCATTTTTTTCTAAGTAGTGTTTGGCAAGCGTTCTGCAGCCGAGTCCAGTATATGATATATCCTCAATGATAACTTTACCTTTTTGGGAATTATCTGGAGATATTTTCTCAAAAATTCCTGTTAATTGCACAGCCTTTCTATAATATTCTCTTTGCTCCAGCTGTACAAAAAACTTCTTCTGGCAGCTGCACTCGATTTCAAGAGGTTTGTTGAGGTTTACTTTATTTGTATCTATTCTGTTCGTTTTGGCGCAATGGTGGCAGATAATGGAGCATATTCCTTTTTTACTAAAATATATTTTTCTCACCTTCATACTAAACACTCCATTTTAATGTGGAGTCTATTTAATTTTACAACAGCTGATCCTCAGGCCTCGGTCAGCCTTGTATGGCGTTGTCGGTAAAGTTTGTGAAGTGAAAAGTTGCAAATTATAATCAGAATATTTCAACAACTAATGCAGCTCATGTAAGAGAAAAGTAAAATATTTTTCTATACTAACAAATGCTGCCAACACTAATCAACCTAATTCCAACGATCTATGAGTTGTGCTCCGGCGCGGAATCAGCACCTTGCAGTCCGGTTTGGGAGGAGTCACGAAATGTCTCGGTTAGGCGATCACTAGAACTATGGTGTAATCTGACTCAGGATAGTGGGCCGGACTATGGTGAACAAAGGAGGGAAATCGTCTAAGCAACGCGTGTAAAAGGAGGGCGGGAGGGTGGTCTCACAAGTTTAACCATAGATATCGAGAAATTGAACGTTTCTAATTTGTAGTCTGGTCTTGGCAATCTTGGCAATTCTTTTCATGAAGAGAAAGCCCATTTCGTAGTCTTGATAGAAGAGCATTTCTAATTCGGTCCCTTCCCAAGAAAATAGTCTGGTGTCGCCTATGGCCCGGGCGCTGGTGGTGTACTTTTTTTGTTCGGTGTCGACAAGGGCAGAAAAGCCGAAGGTGCGACCACGGGAAATGGTATCCATCATTACCGGAGCATTGGTAGTCTTCTCAAGCTCAAGTCCAACCTTCCCGTCAACAATTGCGTAGAGATATCTCGCGTAGTCGCCATCTCTGAAAATGTAGTCACCATCACTATATTCTGCCGTTAGCGTTATGTCAGAGAGTTTCTCCAGCATTGGGTCGGTCAGATGGCTTAACAAGATAATTGATTTCAAATCATCAAGCTCAACCACGGCGTCCTCCTTGATTGGTGAGTTTCTCTCAGTAGTTCAGCTTAGCAAATCTAATCTAGCTAGACCAAGGGTAAAATTACTAATATTCACCGGGCAATTGTGACAGTTGAGTCAGACTAAAAACAGGCCCATCTTTGCAGACGTATTCGCCACCGATATTACAGCGGCCGCACATTCCTACACCGCATTTCATCCGCATCTCCAAGCTCATGATTGTACGCTCTTCCGGGAAGCCCAATTCTCTCAGTATTGGGAGGGTAAACTTAATCATTATAGGAGGTCCGCAAACAACGGCATAAGCGTCTTTGGCGCTAGGTGCTTTTTCCTGAGTAATTGCAGGCACAAAGCCAACATTATACTGCCAGTTCGGGTCGTCGGCCGCATCAACCGTAATGTGGATCCGGATGTCGTCGCGTTCATTCCAGGCTGCCAGTTCGTCCTTGTACAACAACATTCCCGGAGTGCGCGCACCGTAGATTACAGTAATATCGCCAAAGTGACTGCGATTGTCCGGATGGAGCAAATAGACAATGGAAGCTCTGAGGGTGGTGAAGGCGAAGCCGCCGCCTATGATCACAATATTCTTGCCTTCCATTTGCTCCCATGGGTACCAATTGCCCAACGGTCCCCGCACTCCGATGACATCCCCGGCGCTCATTTGATGCAATGCTGTGGTCACAACTCCCACCTTGTTCACGGTGAAGAGTAAGTATTCCTGCTCCGTTGGCGAGGAGGCGATACCAATGGGAATCTCGCCCTTGCCGGCAATGGAGAGTTCGGCAAACTGGCCAGCTCGATGGATAAACTTCTCCCTGTCTGCAGAATTCAAGAAGATTAATTTGAAGGTCTTGAGATTGCGATCTTCGGTCTCGGTAACGACTGAGTCGATCCGTACCGGATAGGGAAGGTAGGGGTTTTCCATGTCTTTACCCTATGTTAAGCCGGTTAAGCCTGTTGTGTCGGTCAAGCTGGTTGTTTCGGTCATCTGATGAACCGGCCGAACTGGCTAAACCTTTCAATCATTCATCAAACGAAACACCTCACGTATATCTATATTCACCGGGCATTGCTGTACACAGCGGCCGCAGCCTACACAGGCCACACCCTTGTCGTACTTGTCCACGAAGTACTTGAGCTTGTGCATGAAGCGCTGCCTAAGCCGCTGCAATTTCTGGGCGCGAGGGTTGTGTCCCGAACCATGCAGAGTGAAGAGCGGAAACATACAACTATCCCAGTTGCGCAGCCTGATACCATTGTCCTTATGCACCTCGTCTTGGATGTCAAAGCACCAGCAGGTGGGACAGACAAAGGTGCAGACGCCGCAATTGATGCAGGCAAATTGTACCTCTTCCCAGAAATCGGAATCAAATAGCGTCTTGGTGTCATGCTGGGCCAAGCTTGCGGCGGAAACCACCGATTTGATCGACTGCAAGGAGGACTTCTCGGAAGCTAAAGCCGCCTGTTTCATTGCCCCAGCTGCTTCGGTCTCGATTCCCTCTTCGTTTAACAGCTTTTCGCCTTTTTCCGTTATCACTTGAATGAGGAAATAATCATCCACATCGACAAGGAGCAGGTCCAACCCCTCGGGTGCAAAGGGACCGCTGCCCACGGAGGTGCAAAAGCAGGTACTGCATGGGGCGTTACAAGCCAGTCCCATCAGAGTAGTTGTTTTTCGCCTTGCCACCCACCAGGGATCCTTGTAAGCAACTGTGTCGAAGTTCAGATCCAGTAGTTGAAAGGCTTTGGCGTCACAGGGACGGATGCCGAAGATAAGCCGAGGCGAAAGATCTTTTTCAGTCTCGCGAAGAATTGCGGCCTGGTCACTGGTTTTGTCCACGTTAAACTCGAACATTGTCTCCGACTGGGGGAGCATTATAGATTTAGGCGACATAGTGGTGTTAGCAAGGCTAAGATCAACTTGATCTGCAGCGGAGATCTCTTGAAAATTGGTCATGTCTTGCTGTCGCACTGGCGCGTAAACTCGGTAGCTTTCCAGTAATCGATCTATGAGCTCTATGAATTCTGATTTTTTGATAACTCTATCCGCCATCGACTGGGTCCTTGACATCGGGTTTAGCCGGCTAGGCTTTTATCGTATGAACTCCTGCGGATCATCTGGGCTGTAGGTGTCCAGTGGTGGACTCTGATCCAAGCTCAAACCGGCTTCATAGCCATAGAGTTCGAGTATGTCCTTTTCCAATTTTTTGGTTAGCTGCCGTACCTTGATGGACATAGGGCAGGCCCGTTCGCAGTTACCACAATCCGTGCACCGTCCAGCCAGATGATAGGCACGGAGAAAGTGAAAGGTCTTGGTATCGGTTGGGTCGATGGATTTCCCCAACCACTGGGGCGTTGACTCGTCGACGAAGCACACTGGGCAAAAACACATTGGGCAAGCGTTGCGACAGGCATAGCAGCGAATGCAGGGAGCTAGCAGTTCTTCGAAATAGGACCACCGTTTTGAAGCAGTCATGGCTTCAATTGCCCTAACATCCTCATAACGATCCACACCCTCCTGCTCTAACACTGGTTCTACCAACAATTCATCGTGGATTACAGCATTTCGATGGGTACAGATAGCGCAGTTCTCCTGCAGGTAGCTGGATCGCTCCAGGGAATCCATAAAGCCCTCACCAAGAAGGTGGAGGTGTTGTGAGGTTTCGCGAACTCCGAGCAACTCTCTGCCATTAAGTTCAGCCTGTACCTTGCGGCGATCCAGCATGCCTTGGCAGGGGACACCGATGATGTAGAGCTGCTCACGCTTTATTTGGTTTTCCAGGATCTGGAGGACAATGTTGCGGGAATCGCAACCCTTGGCGAATATTGCAATCCTTTCTTTTCTCTGGGGTAGATAGTTGGCCAGATTGGTGCTGCAGAAAGAGTCCCAATGCAGTTGGTCCGCCCCTTCAGGATGACGGATCAGGATGGGATGGCTCATCATTGGTATGGTGCCTCGCTGGAAGCCTAGAACCGCATCGACCTTTCTTTCTGAAAGGAGCAGCAAGGCTCTATGGATCATTTTTTCTTTAAGTGACACCATTTAATCCACCGGATCATTGCAAATCATACTTGTTTAGTCGGTTTGGCCGGTCTTGTCAGCGGACAGCCTGCAGCTAGCAGCGATGGTTAGGTATACAGGACATATTTTTACTGCTAGCTTCCCGTTGTCAGCTGCCAACTTCTCTATTGCTTCTACTCATGGAATACTCGTCCAGTAGAGGAAGCTCCTTGATCAACTTGCTGGCCGGTCCCAGTTGTCTAACTTGCTCCGTAATCTCCCTGACCGCATCCACGAACTTGGTGGCTTCTGCAGAAGAAATCCAGGAGAAATGGAGACGACCGGATTCGAGACCCATATACTCGATCAAATTCTTGAACAGAGCGAATTTTCTTCTTGCGTAGTAATTACCTTCCAGGTAATGGCAGTCTCCCGGGTGTCACCCTGAGACCCAGATCCCGTCAGCACCCTGGCGGAAAGCTGCCAAAAGAAACTTGGGATTCATCCGGCCAGTGCAGGGCACTCTGATTGCCCTGATGTTCGGGGGATACTGCAGTCGGCTCACGCCGGCAAGATCTGCGGCGCCGTAAGAGCACCAGTTACAGAGGAAGGCAACTATTTTCGGTTGCCAGTTTTGCTTTCCTGATTTAGACATATTGTCTATCTTTCGCGGAGATCATTGCCAATCAAACGATTGCCTAATAGCCTATTAAATCCGAATATCGAAATCCGAAACAAATTGAAGCTCCCTGCAGCCCCGCCAAAGCGGGATCTTCGCTTCGTTCCGACAAGCTGCAGTCCGCCTTCGGCGGATTCGAAATGTAAGGAAGAGAATCCATTTTATTGTAGTTCGCTCGCTAACCCCGCAGCAAAATTGTCAACGAGCTCAAGTCGAGTTGCTGCTGGGAATGCGCTCGCTACAGCATTTTCAAAATTCGAATATTTCAATGTTCAAAACAAAAACCGCAAGGCGAATATCCTACTCGTTTTTGTTTCAGTCATTAGGATTTCGGTCATTCGTATTTATTTCGAAATTCGTGCTTCGGATTTCGGATTTGTTGTAACGCTTTACGTTACAACTCCTCAATCATTGCAAAAATATGCTTGTCCTCGAACCCTTTCAGGTCAAGGGCGCCCGAACGGCAGGAAGCGACACACAGGCCACAACCCTTGCACAAAGCCAGATTTATTTCAGCACGACCTCTGTCATTAAAACCTGGTGCTCCGTAGGGACAAATTTCCACACATACACCGCAAGCGGAACACTTCACCGGGTTAACTCCCGCCACCTCACCGCTTACCTGCAGAGTTTTTTGGGCCAAGACAGTACTGGCTCGGCTAGCAGCCCCTTGGGCTTGGGCAATGCTCTCCTCCAGAGGTTTGGGATAATGTGCCAGGCCACAGAGGAACACACCGTCGGTAGCACACTCCACCGGCCGGAGTTTGGCGTGGGCTTCGAGGAAAAACTTGTCTTGGTTGAGGGGCACCTTAAAGAGCTGAGCCAGGGCCTCAGCCCCTCGAGTTTCTATAGCTGTGGCCAAGGTAATAAAGTCCGGGGTCAGAATGAGCGGTCTCTGGAGTACGTGGTCTTTGATTTCCAGCCGCAGTCCCCCGTGGGAATCAACTTCCACCTGAGGTTTTGCATCCACCGAATAGCGCACAAAGATAACCCCTGCAGCCCGAGCTCGCCTGTAGAGCTCTTCTCGCTGACCGTAGGTGCGAATATCTCTATAAAGAATGAAGACATCCAAATCCGGGTAGGCTTCTTTTATCTTAAGAGCCTGCTGGATAGAAAAGGTGCAACAAATCTTACTGCAATACGGTCGCTGAGGCTCACGGGACCCCACACACTGAATAAAAACAATACTACGGGCGTTCTGGAGCTTTCCAGCCTCAAAAGCATCTTCAATTTGGTGCCAACGGAGAACCTTGGGGTGGTGACCGGAAAGATACTCGTCAGTTTTCACCGCCTGGCCACCAGTTGCGATAATGGCCACACCGTGGCGCAAGGTGGCGAACTTGGTGCCATTGTCACCGGCAATTTGAATTTTACTCTGGAAACTGCCCACGAATCCCTTTACCTCTTTGAGTGCACTATTGAGGTAGACTCTTATTTGGGGGCTGTCATGAACCTGGGCAATGAGGTCTCTTAGAAAACCAGTCACATTCTCGCCCCGCCAGGTTTGTCGAAGCTGGCGGGCATTTCCTCCCAGCTCGGGTCCGGCTTCAACCAGGGTGACAGGATAACCCTGATCGGCGAGATGTAAACCGGCGACCATTCCGGCAACACCACCTCCCATCACCAGGGCGGACTGCTTGATATCAACCGTGGTTTCTCGGAGTGGCTCCAGCAGGGCAACCTTAGTCACTGCCATCCGCAGCAGGTCCATGGCCTTCTGGGTGGCTGCATCTGGGTCACTGCCATGTACCCAGGAGTCGTGGTTGCGGATGTTGGCCATTTCGAAGAGATATTTGTTCAGGCCGCTATTGACTAAGGTTTCCCGGAACAAAGGCTCGTGGGTTCTGGGTGAGCAGGCCGCCACCACCACGCGGTTCAGGTGTTCTTTTTTGATCACCTGGAGCATGTGCTCTTGCGCATCCTGAGAGCAGGTATAGAGACTGTCCTCCACGTGAGCCACGTAGGGTAAGGTGCCGGCATAATCTCTCACTGCCTCTACGTCTACTACCCCCGCGATGTTAATCCCACAGTGGCAGACGAAAACGCCTATCCGGGGCGGTTCACCTCTTATATCGACCTCTGCCACCGATTCTTTTGAGACGGTAAGCGTACCTCGCGCGGGTGCAAGGATTACACCCGCTGCCGCTGCTGCGCCACTTGCCTCCACTACCGATTGTGGAATATCTTTGGGACCTAGGAAAGCGCCGCAAACGAATATTCCCGGTCTCGAGGTGGCCAGTGGCTGGAAGGACTTGGAGAAAATAAAGCGATCGGGGCCAAGCTCCAATCCCAGTCTCTCAGCCAATTCTATTTGTTCCACTGCTGTTTGCATGCCCACGGAGAGGACCACCAGGTCAAAAGCCTCTTCCTTGGAGTTGCCAACTTCGTCCACGTAAGAGAGAATTACGTTGTCTGTGCCTGGTTCAGGATCAATAGAGTGGACCCGGGAGCGAAGGAAGCGCACGCCGTGCTCCTGCCTCGCACGGTCGTAGTATCTTTCGAAATCCTTGCCGAAAGTGCGCATGTCCATGAAGAAGATAGCGGTCTCTAGGCCATTATTGGCGTGCTCTTTGGCAATGACAGCCTGCTTGATTGCGTACATACAGCAGACCGAGGAGCAATAACTGTTGTCACAATGATTGATGTCCCTGGAGCCTACGCACTGAAGCCAGGCGATCTTCTCAGGCTCTTTGTGATCAGAGGGCCGCACCAGGTGTCCTTGCAAAGGCCCCGAGGCGGAGAGCATCCGTTCTAATTCCAAGCTGGTGACCACATTGTCAAGCTCACTGTAGGAGTACTCCCCATAGTTACTGGGGTTGAAGGTTTCAAACCCTGGGGCCAAGATCACCGAGCCAACCTCCACGGTGATTTCCTCTCTCGCCATGGAGTGATCCACGGCCTTGGCCTGGCAGGCAGCCACACACTCGAGGCAATCGCAGCAGGCCATGCAGTTGAGGCATTTGGTTGCCTCAGCCCTGGCCTGTTCTTCCGTAAGCCCCAGCTCCACTTCAGAAAAACCGGCCGTTCTCTCTACCATGCTGATCTGGGCCTGTTCAGCCCTGAGGTCTTTCTTCGTCTCTGGTGGAATAGGAACAAAATTATCCTGGGGCACACCTGTGGGCTCCCTTTCGGCCCTGAGATCCTTCCCTCTGAGATAACGAGAAATGGATATTGCCGCCTCCCTGCCTGCTGCAATCGCCCCAATGGCTATCCAGGGTCCTTTGACGGCGTCGCCTCCGGCAAATACTCCATCTCTCTGGGTGGCACAGGTCACCTCGTCGGCAGCGATTGTTTTCCACCGGGTGAGTTCTAATCCTTCCACCTGTTCCAGAGCTGAGATATGAGGCTGTTGGCCGATAGCAGGGATCACCAAATCGGCATCTAAAGTGAACTCGCTGCCATCTATCGGTATCGGACGGCGCCGACCACTGGCGTCGGGCTCGCCCAGTTCCATGCGAAGGCACTCAATTCCAGAGACTCGACCATCGCGGCTTAGAATCTGTGTGGGTGCGGTGAGGTATTGAATGTGAATACCCTCAGCCAGGGCATCCTCCACTTCGATCTCCCGCGCCGGCATCTCCTCCCGGGTCCGACGATAAATTATCGTGACCTTCTCAGCCCCCAACCGTAGCGCAGAGCGGGCTGCATCAATAGCAACATCACCACCACCTACTATTATCGTCTGTCCTTCTATACGGTTGAGCTCACCGAGATTCGTTTTGCGAAGGAACTCCACTCCAGGAATTACCCCCTCGGTGTCTTCGCCTGAAATTCCGAGTCTAAGGCTACTGTGGGCGCCGATGGCAAGATAGATCGCTTTGTAGCCCTCTTTGAAAAGACCAGCAATGCTCACATCCCGACCCAAAGCAGTATTGAGCTTTATCTCCACCCCAAGCCGGGTGATGGCCCCAATTTCTTTGTCCAACACCT
>JAJDNL010000270.1 GCA_022340745.1 Deltaproteobacteria bacterium | reverse complement strand
GCACGATGGATCTTCTTTCGTAAAGTATAGGCTGCGTATTCCTTTTTACCGGAGGCCTCCCAGCAGGGAACGACGTTTCGACTGTCCACCTCGTACATGCTCGTCTTGAGATGCGCTGCGACCTCTTTTTTCCAATGTTGCTTGATCCGCAGAGGGTCAAAGTCAGTCACCAGGTCGCCGATTCGCTGTTTTTTTAGAAATGCTGGGAGTTGCTGCTCTGGGTTGCCAATAAGGAGGAAAAAAGGGATGTTAAGCTCCGCCAAACGATTCTCCACCTCTCGTAGACCGTTGAGCATAAAACCGTACTGTCTTAAGGTCGCATCGAGAAAACGTGGAGCCAGTGAAAAAACCACACCAAGAGGCACTTTTCGCCCCAGAGCCAATTCCTGGGCAAAAAGCAGCGACCAGTTGTCGTCGACCCTTTGGTCTCGACTCATCCAATAAACAACCGGACCTCTACCAATTGAGCCCTGCTTTACTACTCTCACCCTTCTCGGATCAACCATTATGCTCTTGCCTACAAGGGGGAAAACCTTCTTTATTCAATCGATGATTCCTTCTTTCAAGGCCTGAAGATTTGGCACTGGGACCGATAGACATTGGTCTCTGTATGAGTTGTAGGTGAAGCGATAAGAGATTCCGCTGTTGCCCTGTTGCTTCATGACCTCCCAGCCTTGAACTAAGTAGGGGCACTCGTCATTAAAACACACATACATGAAATCAACGTCCCATTGAGTGAAAGGGTTTTGGGGGACCTCCCATTTGAGCAGCCTTTGCTCACAATGTGGGCACCTGAGAGTGTACTTCACTGCTTCTTTTCTGCGCTGTAGCTCCTCTGGGTCGGGAGGATATTGATACGCCTCAGCAAAGGTGGGTCTGGGCCTTTCTTGCCTCTTGTCACCCTTCTTCTCAGCGTAGACCGCGTATATAGGATCGCTGGGAATTCCAAGATGGGCATACTTGTCGTCCTTGGGCCGTGGCTTGCCCGTGGACTCAAACACTTGTGGCCGGGTAAATGTTCCATCCCGGCTGAAGAACTCTTCCACCAGGATTATGCGCTCTTCCTCTGAAGACCGACGCCAGATTTTTACCGCCTTTTGCTCGAACATCCGGCTGGAGAAGACTACCAGAAACAGACCCCCTGGCTTGAGAATTCTATTGACCTCTCGGAAGACGTCAAAGGGCTTGGTCATGTAGTCAACCGACACCACATTGAGCACCACGTCAAAGGTGTCGTTGGCAAAAGGCAGGATGGGATTTTTGTTCAGGTCGTGAAGGCACCACTCGGTGAGGGCGGGGTTCTTGGAGAGTTCGCTATGGTTCAGACCCAAGCCCACAACTCTTTCCGGCCGAAGGCTGGAGGGAATGTGGGAATCCCAACTTGCCATCAGATCCAGAATAACCGGGTTTTCTTCTATGACGAGATCAGCGATCAGCTTTTCCACCGTTTCCAGGGCCAGTGAATCGAGATGCTGCACAAAACGATCGGTGGCATAGAATATACCGTCATCGCTTTCGTCTGAGCGAGTGAAAGCATCTTTAGTAAAAAGGGCATCGTCCGAAAGTACTTTCTCGGTCAGACTATCACTCGTTCTGTTCAGAGCGTCTAGCTCTTCCATACTATACCTCCTCGAGCGTTTTTAGCACTTTATCCACTGTATCTTTGGGACTGACCTTGTACCATGTTTCAATAACCTTTCCTTGTTCGTCGATCAGCAGGGAAGAGCGTATAATCCCCTCGTACTTTTTGCCGTACATGGATTTCTCTCCCCAGGCTCCGTAGCTTTTGGCTATCGTATTGTCCTGGTCAGAGAGCAGAGTGAATCCCAAATCGTGCTTGTCATCGAATTTCTTTTGCTTACTAGGCTCGTCTGGACTGATACCAACAACATCCACACCAAGATCATCCAGCTTTTTCCGGGCGTCTCTCACGTTGCATGCCTGCTTGGTGCATCCAGGGGTATCCGCCTTCGGGTAGAAGTAGATGAGGAGCTTCCTATCTTTGTAATCCCCGAGGTTCACCTCTCTTTCATCCTGGTCAGAAAGTCTGAAATTGGGAGCTTTATCCCCTGCATTCAATTTGGCCATGTAGTTATCTCCTTCTATACGAGTGTTTTAAATCACAATACAGAAAATCTAAGCAGGCTACCTTTTTTGTCAAGACGCGGGCAGAGAGCAAAAAACAACAACCAGCAAAGGCAAAACGTTGTTGGAACTTCCACGGGAGGTATGGCTGCAGGAACTTCTTCTCCACCCAATTTCTAAAATGATTCAAACTGATTGGGCGCAGTGAAAACCTACACTCTTTGCGAAGAAGAGAGGGGCGAGGAATTTCTTTGCACTTCGAGATTAGACACCTTGCAGTATCTCTGGGTGGTCTTGATCCGGATGTGTCCTAAAAAATCCTGGATGTTGACTCTCCCTGGAGGATCGACCAACCGGGGGGGTTGCCCGTGGGAAAATTACCAATGGACGGGTGGCAATAGTCTGATACAGTGATTATAAATTGCAATATTTCTTGAGGTTAAATTCACTGCTGAAGCATCTTGGTCGCGGTAATTCTTGTTGAGGTCTGAAATGGAAGTAGTTTTATTTAAAGATGTTCTCGTCATATTCTCTTTAGCCATCGGTGTGCTTCTGATTTGCCAGCGCCTCAAGTTGCCGACCGTTGTGGGCTTTCTCTTAACGGGAATCCTCGCCGGGCCTTATGGGTTTGGGCTCATTAGCGCCATACATGAAGTGGAAGTCCTTGCCGAAATTGGTGTGGTGTTGCTGCTCTTTACCATCGGCGTTGAATTTTCTCTGAAAGAGTTCATGCGCATGAAGAAGTCGGTGGTTTTGGGCGGTTCTCTACAAGTGATATTGACCTTCATGGCGAGCTTTGTTATCTCGATACGATTGGGCCGTCCTTTCAATGAGGCAGTGTTCATAGGATTCTTTATCTCCTTGAGCAGTACCGCCATAATCCTGAAAATACTGCAGGAAAAGGCCGAGTTTGACAGTCCCCACGGCCGCATGGCACTCGCTTTTTTGATTTTCCAGGACATCGCTGTTGTCCCCATGATCCTGTTCACCCCCTTATTAGGGGGTGAAGCAGTCCATTTAGGAAAAACCCTTGCCTTTTTGGCACTCAAAGGTGTAGGTGTTTTTGTCCTCGTGGCAGCAAGTGCCAGGTGGATCGTGCCGGGACTGCTCTATCAGATCGCCAGGTCCCGAAGTCGAGAGTTGTTTTTG
Organism: Deltaproteobacteria bacterium; assembly: GCA_022340745.1. Lineage (GTDB taxonomy): Bacteria > Desulfobacterota > Syntrophobacteria > BM002 > BM002 > BM002. Next base: position 9,583 of record JAJDNL010000270.1, on the reverse strand, counting down.
TTGAGCGTCCTGGTCATGTGCTTCGGCATCGCTTGGCTGACTTATCTTGCCGGGCTTTCTCTGGCACTGGGGGCATTTCTGGCCGGCCTGATCATCTCGGAGTCCGAATACGGATACCATGCGCTGGGCAACATCGTGCCGTTTCGAGACGTCTTTACCAGTTTATTTTTCGTCAGCATTGGAATGCTCCTGGACCTTGGCTTTTTAATGAAACATCCAGATCAGGTTGCCCTCATCTCTGCGGCGGTCATCATTTTTAAGACTCTCATTGCTACTACTGCCGTACTTTTCCTTGGCTTTCCTCTGCGCACCGCGATCATAGTCGGTCTTACACTGTGTCAGGTGGGAGAATTTTCATTCATTTTGGCCAGAGTCGGTGTTGACTATGGATTGCTCGTAGGTGACACGTTCCAACTTTTTCTGGCAGTCGCCGTCATTACCATGGGGGTAACACCGTTTATCATGGCACTTGCACCCAGGGTTGCAAATGCTACTCTGCGATTGCCCCTTCCCGTCAAGCTCAAAGGCGGTCTTTCCAAAAAGTCGAGATCAATGAATGCCCATCAACTACAAGAGCTTGCAGACCACCTGATTATCTTGGGCTATGGTTTGAATGGGAAAAATCTCGCCGCGGCGGCCAAGACGGCCAAGATCCCCCATGTCATCATCGAGATGAACCCGGAGACCGTTCGCAACGAAAAGAAGGGGGGCGAACCCATAATGTACGGTGACGCCACCCATGAAGCGGTCCTTGAGCATGCCGGGATTGAAGCCGCGAGGGTAATGGTAGTGGCTATTTCAGATCCGACTGCAACTCGAAGAATTACCGCAGTTGCAAGAAGATTAAACCCGAAGATCCATATCATTGCGAGAACCCGTTTTTTCAAAGAAACGACTGACCTGCGCGAACTCGGCGCCAATGAGGTTATTGCCGAAGAATACGAAACCTCAGTGGAGATCTTCGCTCGGGTCTTGGCCAAGTATCTGGTGCCCAGAGAGGAGATAGATCTGTTTACGGCAGAGACGCGAAAAGGCGGGTACGAAATGTTTCGCAAACCGGTGCGAGACCCGGCTTCCCTGGCTGATCTCAAAGTTAGCTTTCCGGATATGGAAATAAGCAGCATACGGGTGCATGAAAAGGCTACCGTAGTTGGCAGATCGCTGGCAGAACTTCAGCTGAGGACCAAGTACGGCGTGAATCTCTTGGCTATAAGGCGAGGCCCGCAGATACTAAGCAATCCTGACGGACAGACCCAAATTCTTGGAGACGACATCCTCATTCTTCTGGGGTCACCATCGAACTTGGTTCCGATAGCCGGATCCTGCCAGGAATGTGAAGGCTGACTGATGGCACTTTTCATTGCAACACTCGTGATAGGTTTAGCCGCACTCGCCATTGGTGCCGACCGTTTCGTCGCCGGTGCCGCCTCTCTGGCAAGCAGTCTAAGGATTTCGCCTCTGGTGATTGGCCTGACTGTTGTATCGCTTGGCACCTCTTTGCCGGAACTTCTCGTCACTGCCACTGCAGTGGTTGTCGGGCACTCCAGTATGGGGCTCGGGAATGTGTTGGGAAGCGTTGCTTTTACTAGCGGCATATGTATTGTACTTGCCGCTGGTTTTAATCTTTTGAGAGGGAGGATAGGTAAAGTAATTTTGAGATAATGCCCCGGCCATTTTAGAATGAAGAATGCAGATTTTAGATTGCAAAGCCCCGTACCTTGAGGGGAAAATTGTATTTGCTCCTCAATCTGCAATCGCCAATCTGAAACTGGGAACCCGCCCGAAGGGTGGGAGTCCGAAGGACCAAATCATAAATCATAGAGAGACTGCACCGAAGGACAAGGTTTTCTGTGTTGAAAATGCTCCAGCGAGCGCATTCCCCGTAGCTTGCTGCGGGGTTAGCGAGCGAACTACAATAAAATGGAATACCTTCCTTACATTTCGAAGATTCCCTGCAGCTTGCTGCAGGGAGCTTCAATAAATTCTCTTTCATGCCTACCCTTTTTCGGGACAAGGGGTTTAGCGAGGCAATTGCATGAGCATTTGGATCGTTTCTATTCTTCTTATCCTCACCCTGATTCTGCTGATAACGGAAAAACTTCCCATTGATCTCACCGCCATGGGTATCATGGTTGCGTTGATGGTCACTGGTATTTTGACACCATTGGAGGCAGTGGCCGGTCTTGCGAATCCGGCGGTCGTCACGGTGGGTGCAATGTTCCTTATCAGTCGAGGAATGATCCGTAGCGGCGCCGTGGGCTTTATCGGAGACAAGGTAATTCATTATTCCAAGGGAAGGGCCAATCTTGCCATGCTCCTGACCTTGTTCATTGTGGCCGTATTTTCTGCCTTTATCAATAATACCCCTGTAGTAGTTCTTTTTATTCCCATCATTACCAGTCTAAGCTGTGAATTCGGCTTCAGTCCTTCCAAATTTCTCATACCTCTTTCTTATGCTTCCATTCTCGCCGGCACCTGCACCCTTATTGGTACTTCCACCAATATCATCGTAAGTGACTTAAGTGCCATGTACGGCTACGGGGAGCTCGCCATGTTCGAGTTGGCTGCACTTGGTGTGCCCATTGCCGTTTTAGGAATAGGGTTCCTCTACTTTGCCGCTCCCCGACTCATGCCCGGCCATGCTGCACCTGTGTGTGAAGTGAATGAGGAGCACAGGCGTTATCTTGCGGAGCTCGTGGTGCCTGCTGAAAGCTCACTTCTCGGCCAGGAGCCCCAACAAGCCCTTTCCCAAATTTCTCCTTATTTTGAAGTATTTGAGGTCATACGCAATGACCATATTTTGTATCCCTGGCGCGACAAGATGGCGATCCGGGCCGGCGACTTGCTTTTGGTAAAAGGTTCCCCCAGCGATCTTGTAGACATCCTCAATGAAAAATCCGTCGATCTACCTCACATAGAAGAGGATCTCAACTTCACTCCGGGAGATCCTGAGTCAGTAATCTTAGAGCTTATCATCCCGCCGCAGTCCTCATTGGTGGGAGAAAGACTGCTGGAAAGCAGCCTGCATGGAGAACACGAAACGCACATCATCGCGATCAAGAGAAGGAATATCCACTACAGCGAACAAAAAATCCGTGAACTGAGGTTGAGAGTGGGAGACATACTGCTGGTTCAGTGTCATCGGGACGAATTGGAGCAACTCAGAAGAAGCCCCGACTTCATCGTGGTTGAAGATGTTCACCATGAAATAGTCATGAGGAAAAAAGCTCCGGTGGCAGCAACCATTTTTGCAGCTCTCATAGTTGCTGCCAGCACCGGTCTGGCAGACATCATGGTTTGTGCAGTAACTGGTGCTTTTCTCATGATTCTTACCGGATGCCTACCACTACGAGATGGATATAGGGCCTTACAAGGTGATGTCTTATTGCTTATCGTCGGCACTATTGCTCTGGGAACTGCCATGGAAAAAACGGGCACCGCCAAATTCTACGCCCATGAATTCATTTTGCTTCTCAGAGACCTGGGCCCTGCAGCCATATTAAGCGGATTTCTTCTTCTCACCAGTCTCAGTACTCAACTGCTGAGTAACAACGCCACAGCAGTCCTTCTCATGCCCATAGCCATTTCTGCCGCCCTCGAACTGGGCGTAGATCCGAAACCTTTCATAATTTCCATCTGTTTTGGTGCCAGCGCCTGCTTTGCTTCTCCCATCGGCTACCAGACAAATCTTCTCGTTTACGGCCCCGGCAGTTATAGGTTCACTGACTACTTCAGGCTTGGGATTCCACTCAACCTGCTCGTGCTAGTAATGGGCTCAGTTTTTATTCCCCTAATCTGGCCGTTTTAGAACGCTCCATCCATGCCCCTTAAATGGAAAAACTACGAGTTGAAAACCACTCCCAGGCTGATTAACTTTTTGTGGCCACCGTGACAGGCAAAGAGGAATCTGGCCTGAACCAGAAGGAGTTACCATGGATTTACAATTGAAAGACAGATTGTCCCTTGTTACCGGGAGCACCGCAGGTATCGGCTACGCCATTGCCGAGGCACTTGCTTCTGAAGGGGCAAGAGTCATCATTAATGGTCGAACTCAAGAGTCAGTGGACCAGGCGATAGCCCAACTAACCCCCAAGGCGGCAGGTGATTTGCTGGGCTTTGCCGGTGATCTTTCTAAAGCAGATACTGCAACCCACGTAGCGCAGAAGTACCCAGATGTGGAAATATTAGTCAATAATCTGGGTATTTTCGAGCCCTTGCCATTCGAGGATATTCCCGACGATGACTGGCGACGGTTTTTTGAAGTCAATGTTCTCAGCGGAGTGCGTCTCAGTCGTCTGTATCTCCCTTCCATGAAGGAGCGCAACTGGGGGCGCATCGTTTTTATCTCCAGTGAAAGCGCAATTCAAATACCTGCTGAGATGATTCATTATGGTATGACCAAGACCGCTCAGCTTGCTATTGCGAGAGGACTTGCGGAGTACGTTGCAGGAACGGGGATTACCGTAAACAGTGTTCTTCCCGGACCTACCAAGTCACGTGGGGTAGGTGATTTTGTTGAGGAGCTTGCAAAGAGCGAAGGCAAGTCATTTGAAGAATTCGAAGAAGAATTCTTTGAAAAAATCCGGCCCACATCACTGATTAAACGCTTCGCCGCGCCAGAAGAGGTTGCTTCACTGGTTGCTTATATAGTTAGTCCGCTGGCATCGGCAACAACCGGTGCCGCACTGAGGGTGGATGGTGGTACCGTAAAGAGTGCCTTCTAGCCTTAAGAAGGAAAGAAAGATGATAGGTAAGCGCAGTAAGAGCTAAGAATGTTTGACGACGATACCTAGATAGCCGTCAACCGTGAGCTCGTCACCGGTATGGATAAGAGAGGCGGCATTGGGAATGCCGGTAACACAAGGGAGGCCGTATTCCCTGGCAATAATGGCGCCGTGAATGAGCATTCCACCCCTGCGCTCCACGATTCCCGCAGCCAGAGGTACAATAAAAGTCATGTTGGGGTCAACCGCGTCGCAGACCAAGATTTCTCCGGCTTTAAAATCAAACAGGTTCGATAGACTATCAATGACCCGCGCACTCCCCCGAACTACCCCCGGGCTTGCTGGTTGCCCTACCAGTTGCCGTGGTCTGACTTCGAAATTAATCTCATCTATTTTTTTTACCGTTGCCTTCTTGGGCACGTAATCAGGGTCATTGAGCGCATTGATCACTTCCATGGGGTCCAGGCCATCCACGTGAATGTTTGCTCGATGCCACAGACGACCCTTGCTTTCCTCTAGGGCTAGACGTAGTTGATTCTCGATCATACCAAAATAGATGTTGTCATCGTCTCGCAGCCTGTAGCTGGCGCGGCCCAGATCCAAAAGTTCTTCCATATTTTCCCTTTTCTCGCCTTCGAAGCGGGAAAGAAAGCCTTCAACTAAGGCTTCAATGTCTTCGCCACGGAACCGCTCTTTTGCTGCAGGACGGGAGGCCATTTGCAGCAACAACCTGACAATGGCATCGTCCCCCTGGGTGCAGAGTTCTTCAGAGCAGGAGAGGTCGCCAAACTTGTCAATGAAGGCATCTAGTGCCACTGAGAACGGGTGATCAAGTCCAGGATAGCTTAGATTACTCAAGCTGTGAGAAAGATTTAAATCCTCTCGGATCATGGCGGCCATATTTTCGAGCCTCCTGTTCCTCTCCAGACTCACCATCTCGGTTGCCCCCAAAAGATCCATAAACTCGTACGGATCAGAGGGACGAACCGCATCGTTATACACTTGCCCGAACAACCTGATTCCGTGCGCCAGGGGAATGAACTCACTCCAGTAGATGTCCTTCCATTTGTCATGCGCCTGTTGTCTGTCGGCAAGCTCCTGGGCCAGATCGGAATCGGAAAGTTTGGAGAGGTCTTGTTGGGCAAAAGCTTGGGCTTCCCGTTGCATTTCGGGGATGAGCTCGCTCTCGACCCTGGTGCGCAGGCTGCGCAGATTCTCAAAACTCCTCCTGAGGCTGAAGTACCAGGCCCGACTGTCTTGTCCCTGCTCGGCTCCAATAGAGGTGATGGGTCTGGACTGTAAAACGTAGAGTTCATCCCCGACAAAAGTCCATTCCACATCCTGGGGAGAGCCGAACAACTCTTCCGCCTGGAGAGCGAGGCGAAACACCTTAGCCACCTCTTCCTCACTGAGTGGTGGATTTGCCTGTTGTGCGGCCGGAAGTGTTTGTAAACGAGTTGTATCAGGTGCGGTAACCACCTGCTTTTTTCGGTCTGCCGGGAAATGACTGATGATCTTGCCGTTTTTGCGATCCAAGAGCCACCGATCAGGTTCGATGCTGCCGTCGACTAGTCCCTGGTTCAGACCGTAGACACTTTCGATCACAGCTTGGTGAGGGGCATTGGGATTCTTGCCGAAAGCGACCCCCGAGCGATTCCCTGAGACTAGTTTCTGAACCACCCCAGCCATGGAACTTATTTCCACATCCAAACCCAGTTCCTGCCTATAAAGCAGCGCACGATCCGACCAGAGTGAAGCCCAAACCAGCCGAATGTGGTCGAGGATGGAGTCTGCACCTTGGACATTAAGGTAAGACTCATGCAGACCGGCAAAAGAGGCGTGCTCAGAATCTTCACCGGGGGCGGAGGAGCGCACCACCACGGACTCTCCTGGGAGTTTGGATGCAAAGACACTCTGAAGAGAGGAGCGGAGATCCCTTGGCATGGGGGTATTAATGAACAAATTGCGAATTCTGAGCGCCGCATCCCACATCTCTTCCCATCGCACCTCGGCAAAGTCCTTGCGGTTGAACTCCATCAAGATTCGTGCACCCAAACCAGTTGTTTCCAGGTAGCGATGATAAGCATCCGCTTTAAGGCAAAGGGCCTCGGGCACCTTCATGCCGTTTTTGACCATGGTCGCCAGGGCAAAGCTCTTGCCGCCGACACTCTCGCGGTCATCACTGCCGATCTGTTCAAGGCTGAGGACCAATTCCATCACTTTACATGCAGCTCCATGACATTTTGAAATCTTCTCACCAAATAATAGGTTTCAACTCTTATTTGCAGAAGGGCGCAGCTCGGAGATCTCACAAACTCTTCCAACATTGGATGTTTGGCCAGGTAAATGGTGAGGACCGCATCTCGCTCTGAACCCACCACCTCTTGAGCGGTGCCGGTTGCGGTAACAGCCGCAGCTTGAGAGAAATCAGAGTCCTGATTCGAACGATTGTCAATCAACACTGTTACTCTGGCATCAGCCTCGATGTTGGCGTACTTCCTGGTGGCGCGAGCGGTAACAAAGTACAAGCTCTTCAGATCATCGCTCGGGGCAAAAGCGACGAGATTGGCGTAAGGCTGCCCCTGGTTTTGGGTGCCCAGCACCGCGAGTTTTTGCGACTCAAATAGCTCTCTTATGAAATTTTCAAGCTCCACTTCCTCGCTCAAAGGGGTCTCACGCCGAGAACCAGAACCAGTAATTTGTTCCACTGCTCACCTCCACTAAAGATTTTGTCTAGCCTCTAGTTTATTAAGAATCATTTTGTAGAGCACCAAGAGCTCATCCCCGGCGCCGACACTCGCTGCCGAAGCCAATACCGTTGAAACTTCCTCTTCTGTCACGCCAACCTGGTCACAGAGCAAACGCGCCTGATGGTGAGTCGGCAGCCAGACCAGCTTTCGGGAGATTTCCTCGAGCGAGCCAAAGATCCTGAGAAAATGGCCTACGTTTAAAATGAAATAGATGCGGCCTGGAAAAGGAGAGGTCACCTCCATGATTGCATCAGGATCCCAGACAAAGCAGCCCACGTGCGGAGTCCATGGCAGGCCACTTTCCTTGAGTTGGGCAGCAGCCTGGCGGTGTCGCAGGTCAAAAGGAATGGGAGATAGATCGGTCTCAGGATTAAATGGAGTGGGTTTCATGAAACTACATTGATTCCTTGCCGTTCTGATGTTTTCTCAAAATTTTGAGGGCCTTGAAAGCGCTAGCTTCCTTGTCCTTTATCTCCAGCATCAAATCAAAGTCCAATCCTTTGGTCTCAAGGAGGAACTTTTTGAAGAGTGCTATGTTCAATGTTTTTGCGTGCGATCCAGACCGCTGCCCTCTCTGTTGACTGCTGTAGTCTATCATGGGAATGCCATCTGATTTTTTCCAGGTAGTCCCGGAATGTTGTAAACCTTGTCGCAATGTTTCACCGTTGTTGAGGCATTGGTGGTGAAAGGCGTCGAATAGTATTGGGATGCCAATTTTTTGGTGTACCGATAAACAATCCTTCAGGCTGTAGGACCTGTCGTCGTTCTCGATAACCAGCCTGCTTTTGAGCGACTTGCTCAAAGAGCTGTATCTCTCAACAAACCTATTGATGGCGGAGCGCTTGTCACCATACACCCCACCTACATGAATCTGGATCTTCGCGGTGCTGTTCAAGGCCATTTCGTCGAGAACGGTACAATGATACTCAAGTTCCTTTACACTGCGCTCCACCACGTCGTCTTTCTGCGCGTTGATGACTACAAACTGATCAGGATGCATGGAAATTCTGATGTTATGTTCTTGTATGAACTCGCCGATTTTTCTAAACTGCCCTCTGAAATGACTGGCCCAGTCAACGGTGCAAACGGGGTGTGAGGCGAAAGGGACCAGGTCAGAGCTTATCCGAAAAAAGTAGAAACCATTCTGAACATTGTACTGCAAAATCTGAAAGAGACAGTCTAAATTGTTTTCCACTTTCTGAATGAGCCGCTCCTCAGAATAAGAGGCAAGCCTGAAGGTGGAATTGGCTGTGCAACCGATTCCACGATTTATGCAGGGGTAACCTAGTTTCATATCATTTTCCTGGAAAGCCAAGAGAAAATCGGATAAAGTAAATATAGTGTCGGTCTTCTCAACTTACAACAATTTGCTATGACAGAGCTTGTAAAATACCAAGCAGTCGAGTTGCAGTGCGAGGTAGGTTAGATAAAATTTTACCTAGAGAAGAGCAAAATTTTCTGTCAGAACTCTTGACGTACGAAAACGGAGTTCTTAACATTTCGACGAACAAGGAATAATCCAAACTAAAAAATCTTATTAACCTGAAACAATAACACAACACAAATCAACAAACGGGGAGGTTAGTCATGGCTGAGGCAACAAAAAGTTCAATGGTTTACGTTTACGACAAAGAGGGGAATGCTTACATCTGCGACCTCGAAGATTTGAGAGATGCGAAAACTGTAAGCGATGAAGAGAAAGCTGGTTGTACTGATTTGGATCGGGGCGGGTTTAGCCGCAACGAATAATCAGGATAAAAGCTTTTATCCCAACAAAGGTGAGTGAATTGCCACTCACCTTTTTTATTTCCCTGAATCTTTCCTCAAACCTCAGAAATCCAAGCCTTAGTTTTTCTGCCAAATCTTGAAAAGAAGAGGTCTCGCCTTTCTCTAAATCTCCAGTTTTCTTGACATGTACGGTGCAGTGATTATTTTGGCCAAGTCAAGGAAGTCAACTTGAAATGAATCTTTCCAACTGATCTGGATCCTGTAGATTTGCGGAAGGACTCACAGGAGAATGAAGAATAGTAAATCAGACAAAGTTCCAATAGGTAAGAAAGTTGCCTATGCAGCTCCGGCTTTTGCCCTTGCTATTGTGGGAATACCGGT
>JAJDNL010000263.1 GCA_022340745.1 Deltaproteobacteria bacterium | reverse complement strand
TCGTAAAGCCGAAAATGACTGCCCTCGTTGAAAAGGTGGAGGTCGTCATCTGTCAAAAGACTTACATCATAGTGTACAGGCGCCGGCTTTTTCGCGGCAGTTTGTGCCTTTTTCATACTCACTGAAAACCTCCGTTTCTTTTGAAAATGCTCTAGCGAGCGCATTCCCCGTAGCGACACGACTTGAGCTCGTCGACAAGTCTTGCTGCGGGGTTAGCGAGCGAACTGCAATAAAATGGAATCACTTCCTTACATTTCGAAGATTCCCTGCAGCGACTCGACCTGAGCTCATCGACAAGTCTCGTCGACAGGTCTTGCTGCAGGGAGCTTCAATGCGGAAGAGATTATTTCACCTCTCACTTTGACTAGTGAGCTAAATTATTTTTTCATACCCAGCAACTGCTGAATGCCCTGCAGAGGTATTTTTACCCAGTCCGGCCGATTATTCAGTTCATAGCCCATTTCGTAGATGGCTTTTTCCAGCAGATACATATCAAGGAGTGTCCGGAGCTCCTCGCTGCTCTCAGGCAGAAAGTCTCCTTGAATTGCCACTTCCATGTAGGCCTTTAGAAAGATGACAGAAACCCAGACATGCCAGAAGCGAGCCCAGAAATACATGGCTTCCAGTTCTTCCTCCACCACCAGACCCCTGCGTTCTCTAAAGTCAAGAAGACCGGAGTAGGCCGCATAGTGAAAGGAGCGCAGCATGCCTGCCACGTCTCTCAATGGCGATCTCTTAATTCGCCGCTCGTTGATGGGCCGGGCCGGCTCCCCTTCGAAGTCCATTATGACGAAATCCTTCCCTGTCCACAGAACTTGCCCCAAGTGGTAGTCGCCATGACAACGGAGCCGCATGGCTGAAATTTTTTTCCGGGTTACAGACTGGAAACAGTCCAAAATTTCCCCTTCTTTGTCGAGCACCTCTTTGGCTTCGGATTGCAACGATTCCGGTAGCCTCTTGAGGGTGCGGCCCAACATTTGAAATACCCGTCGGGTTAGATTCCGAGTGGATTGATACAGCGAACGCTGGTAGAGCTTAGAGAAAGCCTCGGGAGCGAAGTCAGGATCTTCCGGGGCAGAAGCCAGGGCAACGTGCAATTCTCCGGTACGCTGCCCGAGTAATCTGGCCGCTTCCGCGTAGGTACCGATGGTGTCCACTACCCGAGGCGAAATTTCTTCATCCACAAGTTCCAGGACGTGTTTCTGCGGCTGAACCGCCGAGTCCAGCTCTGCCTGACGCGTCATCGCATCAGTGTAGTACTCCCCCAACCCCTCACGGGTGTACTCCCAAGCATCTCCCTGATTGGGGACAAAACTGTGCAGAATCGCCAGGGTTGTGGACTCCTGTCTGGATCTGCGGTATTCCAAGGCCGCGGCCACCTGGGGTATGTGAGGAAAACCTTTTTCGGTTAAAAATCGTCCGATTTCCAAATCCGGATTGATCCCTGGCTCCAGCTTCCTGAACAGCTTCAGGATGAGTTTTTTGCTGAAGACGACGGACGTATTGCTTTGCTCACTCTGGAGAATGGAGGGCTCCAGAGACTTTTCAAGCTCGCCTCGGATTTTTTGCCCTGTTGCCAATGAAGTGGTTTGTAACTCACCAGCAGCCGCCTTTCGTCTTCTTCGTCGCGCCATGGCCTCCAACATCAGAAGACAAAACTCTTTGTCCACAACTGCATCGTAGAGGATGCCTTCTTTATCTCTTCCTCTCAAGCGAAGGCGGGCAAGAATAGAATAAGCATGTTCGTCTAGAACCTTCTCAGCCTTTGTCCCTGAGGAGTAGGCCAGTGGCAGCGAGTAGGTCTCGCCGTCCCCATCAAGGTATTCCACCCGGACCAAGACAAATACTCCGTCGGGGAAACCATTGGGCACCGAAAGGACTTCCTGAATGTGTGCATACTTTATCTGCTGGGCCTTGCCGCCGAACCAGCGGCGGGTGTGCAGATACTGCGGCAGAATATCCTCCAGAGCCGCCCTGGATTTGCCTCGGAAGACACTGTCCCATTTAACCCCCACTGTAAGGGTCTGAAGTCGGGATGCCCAGGTTTCAACCGATACCGCTTCCTGTCTAACTGCCTCGGACACCAGGGCGAACCAGTAAAACGAGTGAGGACCCAGGGACAGGAAGTACGGCTCATCCCGGATGACCGGAAACTCGGTGCGTCCGTATACCTCCACCGGCACCATGCCGTTAAACTCAGCAAGGTCCAGTTCCACAAATTGAGAGTAGCGGGAAAGGTTAGCCACCACCAGAATGCGTTCGTTCTGGTACGAGCGAATAAAGGAGAGGACTTTGCGGTTTTCCGGATGTAAATAATCAATGTCACCCCGACCGAAAGCCTTGAACCGATTTCTCAGGTTGTTTAACCGCCTCATCCACCACAGAAGGGAATGAGGGCTGTGCTGCTGGGCCTCCACGTTTGTCGCTTCGTAATGATATTCTGGATCGATGATGATCGGCAAATAGAGCTTCTGCGGATTAGCTCTGGAAAAACCGGCGTTTCGGTCAGAACTCCATTGCATGGGGGTCCTGACGCCGTTACGGTCGCCCAGATACACGTTGTCACCCATGCCGATCTCATCACCATAATAAATGATGGGCGATCCCGGCAGAGAGTACAGCAGGCCGTTCATCAGCTCTATTCGCCTGCGATGATTTCCCAATAAGGGCGCCAGCCGACGGCGGATCCCCAGGTTGATCCGCATTCGGGGATCGCTGGCGTAGACCCGATACATGTAATCCCTCTCCTCATCGGTGACCATTTCCAGAGTCAGCTCGTCATGATTGCGCAGGAACATGGCCCACTGGCAGTTATCGGGTATTTGCGGAGTCTGCTCGAGGATATCGATTATGGGAAATCGGTCTTCCTGGCGCAGGGCCATGAACAGCCTGGGCATCAAGGGAAAATGATAGGCCATATGACACTCGTTGCCCTCGGCGAAATAGGCAACTGCATCTTCAGGCCACTGATTGGCCTCGGCCAGCAACAGCCGATCAGTGTACTTACCATCTACATAACCTCTTAATTTCTGTAGAAATTCGTGCGTTTCTGGCAGATTTTCGCAATTGGTTCCCTCGCGCTCATACAAATAGGGCACTGCGTCCAAGCGCAGTCCGTCTACGCCCATGTCAAACCAGAAGTCGATGACCCGAAACATGGCCTTGTGCACATGGGGATTCTCGAAGTTCAGGTCCGGTTGATGTGAATAAAAACGATGCCAGTAATAGGCTTTGGCTACCGGGTCCCAGGCCCAGTTGGACGTTTCGAAGTCTTTGAAGATAATCCGGGTTTCACCGTAGCGATCGGTGGTGTCGCTCCAGACGTAGAAGTCTCGCCATTTGCTGCCCGCTTTTGCCCGGCGCGCCCGCTGAAACCAGGAATGCTGGTCAGAGGTGTGATTCAGGACTAACTCGGTAATCACCCGCAGACCCCTTTTGTGCGCTTCCCTGAGGAATGTTTTGAAGTCACGTAGGGTGCCGTAGTCAGGGTGTATCCCGGAGTAATCAGCAATGTCGTAACCATCATCCCTCAGCGGCGAGGGACAGAAGGGAAGGAGCCATAAGGTGGTAACGCCGAGGTCCTGCAAGTAGTCGAGCTTTTGGCCAAGTCCCCGGAAATCTCCTATTCCGTCGCCATCACTGTCAAAAAATGCTCGCACATGCAGTTCGTAGATGATTGCATCCTTGAACCACAGGGGGTCATCTCCCAAGATTGACTTTTTACCATATCGCCTCGTCATCCTTTTTTTCACCTCAAGATCTATTGCACTTTTTGGAATGAATCGCCTTACATAAAATAATCAAAGTCGCGTTCGGTGCGGACCCGACGCCGCAACCGGAAGATATGAGCTGGAACTACCTGGGGATCAAGTTCCACGTAGTTCTTGGAACCATACCAGAGAAAATGGGCGTCACCCAGAAGATCGTGCATCTGGTAGGACTGCTGCGGCAGGAGCCCCAGAGCCTCGAGATCAAGCTCCAGCCAGCCACTGTGTCTATGATGGGGGTCAAGATTCACCACCACTATAATAATGTCGGACAGGTCCTCTGTGTTCTTGCTGTACGCTATGAGCTTCTCATTGTCCACCTGGTGAAAGCACAGGTTCCAGTCACTCTGAAGGGCTGGATGCTGTCGCCTGATGTTGTTTACCCTGGCAATAAAGTCTTTGAGACTATAGGGGCGGTTGAGTTCCCAGTGCCTTATCTGATATTTTTCCGAGTCCAGATACTCCTCCGAGCCAAATTCTCGCGGCCGGTTCTCGCAGAGCTCGAAGGCGGGACCGTAGATGCCATAGTTTGCCCCCAAGGTGGCTGCCAGAACCAGTCGCGCCATGAAAGCCGGACGCCCTCCCATCTGGAGGTATTCCGTCAAGATATCGGGCGTGTTCGGCCAGAGGTTTGCCCGAAAATACTCTCGGACGTCGCTCTGGTAGAGTTCAGTGAAATACTGCGTAAGCTCCCACTTCGTGTTTCGCCAGGCAAAATAGGTATAAGACTGGGTAAAACCCATTTTGGCCAACTCATACATCACCTTGGGGCGGGTGAAAGCCTCGGCTAGAAAAATCACCTCGGGATATTTCCTTTTGACCTCCGCTATAACCCAAGCCCAGAACCTGAAAGGCTTGGTGTGCGGGTTGTCCACCCGAAAGATACGCACTCCCTGATCTATCCAAAAAAACAGGACGTCTTTGAGTTCGGCCCAGAGTTCCTGCCATCGTTCAGTTTCAAAGTCGAAGGGATAAATGTCTTCATATTTTTTGGGAGGGTTCTCTGCATACTGGACCGTGTCATCAGGTCGCCAGCGGAACCACCGGGGATATTCCTTCACGTAAGGATGATCTGGAGAACACTGAAAGGCGATGTCCACGGCGATCTCAAGCCCATATTTCTGAGCCGCGGTCATTAACTGCCGGAATTCTTTCAGGGTGCCGAGTTCAGGGTGGGTATCCTTATGCCCGCCGTGTTCCGAGCCGATGGCCCACGGGCTGCCCGGGTCGTCAGAGCCGGCCGCTGGATTGTTGTTTTTCCCCTTGCGATGAGTTTGGCCGATGGGATGGATGGGCGGCAGGTAGAGCACGTCAAAGCCCATGTCTGCCACATATGGAAGGCGGGCTTCACAGTCCTTGAAGGTACCGTGCTGCCCTGGCTCAGCCGCACAGGAGCGGGGAAACATCTCGTACCAAGTGCTAAAACGCGCCTTCTCCCGATCGAGAACAACCTGCAGCTCTTTTTCATAGGTCGTAGCCGAGTCTTTGTCCGGGTAACTGGCCATCATTTCAGCGTATTCCGCATCCAGGGCCAATTCGATCCTGTCTTCGATGGGCTCGCTGTTCGAACGTAATAGGGCTGCCGCTTGTTTCAGTTTGTTGGCCTCAGAGCCCGAACCCCTCTTGCTGCCCTCCTCCATAAGGTCAGCTCCAATCAGGAGATCCACAGCCACATCTTGACCCGCCTCTACTTTCTTGCTCAACCCGTGACTCCAACTTTTGAAATTATTAACCCAGGCCTGGACCGAGTACCAATACGTTGTGAGCTGTGTGACCGTAAATTCCCCGCGCCAGCGATCATTACCCAGGAATGTCATCGCTGCCTGCATCCAGTTGCGCTGATCGTTTTTGCGATACAGTAGTAGGCAAGAAAGGGCGTCGTGGCCGTCGGTAAAAATGTCAGCCTCAACAACTACTTTCTCTCCTACCACTCTTTTGATGGGAAACTTGCCGCTGTCGATCTCAGGTTTCACATTCTTGATGATGACCCTTTTCCTGCCGTAATCGTCTGCTAAATCCACCTGATACTACCTCCCGTAGCTGTGAGAAGAACTGGTCAATATTTCATTTAGCCTATACGCCTTCTTGTGTTGTATCAAGGAGGTTTGAAAAAATACTCGTGTTTGAGCGCACAAATACAGTCTTATACTTAACGCCGAAGGCTTTGTGTGGGACGAGCTCCACCTTGGGGACGAGAGCTGAAAGTAAGCTAAAATTGTAATGCTACCCAAATCGCTAGGGGGAAGAGGAGCAGAGCGCACGTCTTGCAGAAAATTCTTGACGGCAAAGACGTTATCTTATTCAGCACAAGGAAGGAGAGGGCACGGTCAAATTATTTGCTCTCTTGGTGCGTTCCGATCACCTCACGGTAATAGTCCAGGGTTTGTCGGGAGATATTTTCCCAGCTGAAATGCTGCTCAACTCTCATTCGAGACGCCGCTCCCATGGCTTCCAGTTTTTCCCGTGAGGCAAGAAGCTGGTTTATTGCCGCCGCCAAGTCCCGGGAAAATTGCTCTGGATGTTTCGGTTCAAAATTATTCCCGGATTCAAAATCCACCAACAGCCCCGTTTCATTGTGGACCACCACCTCTGGAATCCCGCCAACCGCCGAAGCCACTACCGGTGTATTGCAGGCCATAGCCTCCAGGTTGATGATTCCGAACGGCTCATAGACCGATGGGCAGACGAATACCGACGCGTGACTATTGAGAACTACGATATGGGCCTCGGGCAAAAATTCTGAGATCCAGATGATTTGATTGCCAGTGGCAGCTCTCACCGTTTCAACCCGCTGTTTCATTTCTCGATCGATGTCTTCGGTGTCGGGCGCCCCGGCACACAAAACTACTTGTATCTCCCTATCCACATAAGGCAGTCCATTGACCAGGTGAATTATTCCCTTCTGACGGGTGATTCGCCCCACAAATAGAATAAACGGTTTGTCGGGATTTATCCCGTAAGATTCTAGAATTTCCTTATCGAAAGTAGGCTTGTAACGATCCAGATCTATGCCGTTGTGGATTACGTGAATCTTTTCTGAAGACACACCATAGAGCTGTTGCACATCCTCCAACATGGACCTTGAAACAGCAATGATTCCGTCCGCATTGAGTAACGCCGTTTTCTCTAACCAGGTACTGGCCTTGTAGCCGCTGCCGAGTTGTTCTTCTTTCCAGGGCCGATGGGGTTCCAGGGAGTGAATAGTAAGGACCAGAGGGACACCCAGGATCTGTTTGAGCAAACAACCTGCAAAGTGAGTGTACCAGGTGTGGCAATGGACCAGGTCCGCCTCCCTCACTGAGCCTGCCATGATCAAGTTTCTGTAGAGTGAATCCAGCAGCTTCTTGTGGCGAGGATCTTGAGACGGAACATTTTGCCTCTCAGGTATTCCCACCACCACCATGTTTTCGACTCTTTCTCTTTGTTCTCCGAAACAAAAAACCTGGAGATTGAGGGTGCCACGGTTCAGCTTCGCTAACTCCCGGGAAAGATAATCTACGTGCACTCCAGCGCCTCCATAAATATTGGGAGGGTATTCATTGGACAAGAGGACGATATTCATCAATTCTTCTCCTAAACTACTATGCTACCAGTAGCGGCATAAATAGTACGGCAAAACCTAGAAATGAAGCAAAGCCGACACAGTCAGTCACCGTTGTAAGGAAAATTGATGAAGACTGGGCTGGATCTCGATGAAGCGCTTTTAATATGAGCCTGCGGTATTGGCGATAGTATTGAGGATGAGTATCGCCGCAATTGGCACAGAGATGTATTTCTTCATCTGAATCATCATTGAAGCTAGCCTCTTCGTTTTCGGCTTCACCCTTGCGGCTTCCAGCGTCCCCAGGCGGGTGGAGTACAAAGTGGCTTCATAGAGTGAGCATTGGGCTGAAATAAAGATGGTTAGAAACACGACAAAAAGCAGGACCGACATTGCTGTCTCCTTATCTACTTCTGCAATTTTATTTGAACTGTTGGATTACAAAACGGCCTAGGCTGGCGGCATCTTTTTCTTCAAACCGCTTCGGTAGATTGGTCAGAGGAATCTCCGCCCGGGCTTTGGACCGACGGCCACCAGCACTACCGAGACGACCGAAGGCACTGCGTGCCCCAGCACCAGCATCCTTGCGGAAACCATCGTTACGAATAATCACTACCAGAGTTTTCCGGTAGACACCGGAGACTACAACCCAGGCAATCTCGTGGAGCCTCATGAAGAAGTCGGCAACCAGCACAAGATTATCCGGAGACTCGATTTGACCAAGGTGGCTGAAGATTTTCCCATCGATAATCTGTTTGTTTTCGAGAGCCAGTTGGAAATAATTTAGGTCCTCCGCCCTCATGTCGGCTACCTCGATCTTGCGTAACAGATTCATGTCGGCGTGAGGGAAAAGATAACGGAAGGCCTTTATGTCCCCTTCTACCACACCTGACTCAAAATTGCCGGTGTCCACCCGGATGCCAAAAAGAAGGGCAGTAGCCAGGCTTTTGGCGGGGCGTATCCTGGCTGCCCGTAAATACTCCGTCATCATAGTGGCTACGGCCCCGTAATCTGGCCGTATATCTTGGAAAGGAACATGAAGAGAAGTCGTCTGGGGATGGTGATCAATGATCACGTCATAGTCAAAATCGGCGAAAGCTTCGTTGTGATCGGGCTGACCGTCCACCAAAGCAATCTTTGAAAAGCTGGAACCGTCTACCTTATGCAATCGTACCAGGGGAATCTTGAGAAGCCTGACCATTGTCAGGTTGTCGAATCGTTTGATTTCATTGAAATGAGCGATGGTCACCGACTGAACTTTGCGCCAGAGGAGACGCTTGAGGGCCAAGGCCGATGCCAGGGCGTCAGGATCAGCCCATATGGTTATGAGAACACTGTCCTGCGAGCTAAACTGGCTGAGGAGCTCTTGCAGACGACCCCGCCTGGACCTGGTTGGGGACATTTCTGTACCTCCATGCTCAGAGAGTATCAGGAGTCTATTAAATGGTCAAATTGCTGGGGTAAGTGAGGAGATGATCCCAGAACGGCTCTATACAAGGAAAGAATCCGGGCCCATCGCAGATCCCGTTGTGCGAGGAAGAGCCAGGATTTGGGTTACTCCCTAGGGGCTAGAGCATCGCAAAATATCAAATCCCAAGCACCAAATTACAAATAAATCACAAATCCCAATACCAAATGACCAAAAGAGGTTTGGAATTTTGAATTTCGGTCATTGTGATTTGTTTGTTATTTGAGATTTGAGATTTGGAATTTCTAATCCTACAATACTTCAATACTCCAAAACAGCTCGGAATCTTTACCAGCAGAGCCATTGAACCCTGTATTGGCCTTGAGGACCAGATTTTCGATTTTGAATGGTTGTCAATCCTCTCGACTTTCGGATCCCCCTTCAGTATCAACAATCCGAAGTTCCAGAGGGCGCTGGGTGTCTAGATGCACATCTCGCTGCGGGAAGGCGATGACAATCCCTGCCTCCCTGAACAGATCGTCTATGCGAAATCTGATGGCGCTTTCAATCATCAACCGCTCCATCAGGCGGATTATGCTGATCCAGAAGAAGTGATTGCAGAACCCACCGGTGCTCGCGGCGACGGGCACATTTGCTACAAGTCACGTTACCTTGGTGAAAATATTCCAATGTCTGTCTGTTCGGGCATCATGCCATATCGAAGCCTAGTCCCGGCTTATCAGTTGGGAAAAGGGTGCCGTTCCGGAGTATTACCGCTCCATCGGAAGGATCCTCTAAGAGGTCAAGGTGGCCATCCAGATCAGCATAGATAACATTTGGACGGGCGAGAGCAAAGTGTAGGCCGGCAGCGATACTAAGTGCCGCCTCATCAGTACAGCCGACCATGGTTTCCAGTCCAGCTGCCCGGGCAACAGAATTTATGTGAAGTGCCTCGGCAATACCACCGACCTTCATGAGCTTCACATTGACCATGTCGGCTAAGCCGCCGCGAGCGATGCGGAAAGCGTCCCTCAAGTTTTTAATGCTTTCATCGGCCATGACTGGGATAGGCACTCTGCTGCTCACCCGTTGCAGCAGCTCTGGTTGTCCTTTGGGCGTAGGTTGCTCGATCAGCTCCAGGCGAGCGCGACGTGTCTGTTCGACAAATTTAATTGAGTCTTCCACCGTGTACCCCTGATTGGCGTCGAAGCGTAATTCGATCCTTTTACCCACCGCCTCCCTGACCTTCAATACCCTGACAATGTCAGATTGAACCTCAATTCCTCCTTTCAGTTTAAGACTCTTGAAACCTTGGGCAACTAGTTTCCTGGCGCGCTCAACCGTTTCCTCTTCCGAAAGTATGCCTATGGTGACACTGGTTCGAATTCGGTCCCTGAATCCCCCCAGAAGCCGCCACAAAGGAAGATTGCATACCTTTCCTAAAATATCAAAAAGAGCCATGTCTACAGCGGCAAGGACAGAGGGCTGGGATCGCAGCAGAGGTTTGAGCCGTTCGAGAAGCATGGTTGGACGTAGGGGATCGGATCCTTTGATGGAAGGCGTAACTATATCAACCAGAGCTGTGCGTACGCTCTTGACTGTTTCACCGGTGACGTGCTCATCCGGTGCGGCGCAACCGTAGCCTGTCACCCCACTGCTGCTCTCAACCCGGAGGAATATGTTGGTAGTTACCTCAACCCTCTCGTAAGCGATGGAGTAGGGCTCGGCCAGTTCCATGGTAACGGCCCACCCCTCTACCTGGCTGATTTTCATAGTCTTGCCCTAATGTTGCATTCCTATGTCGAGGAAAATCGTGCAAGAGTGCATTATATGAGGCTGCGCACAGGATAGGAAGGCACGAGGCGTACTTGACTGTACGTGAAGTCCTGTTCCGAGCACAGCTGCAGATGGCGTGCTATTGCGCGAGCGCAGCGGTTTTTACCGGTGTAGGTGTGTAACATTAGGGTTAATACCGCCGCTGATAAATTTCGTCCAGACTCAACCCTTTGAGATCTTCGACGAGTTCCACCAGATTGCTGATCATCAAATCCCACATTCGCCTTCCTTTGTCACGACTTGCTTTCGTGGGATCTCCGAGGATACCTTCAGGTGAAATCTTGGCGGTGTGAGCGTACCAGTTTACCCGTCTCTTAGAGGTAAAATTTAAATAATGGCTGGAAAACTGGGGTATGAAAGTACGCGCCTTTTCCATCCTCACCTGATCAGGCCGGACCGCCAATGTCGTACTGGTTTCGATCTCTCCTGCATGGACGTCGTTCGGGGTTTCAGCCAGGGCATCGACGTCTGGTTCGCTGCTTTCACCCGTATCCACACAGGTGAAGATGTGAGCATCTCGATTGATCATCTGGGCAGCGAAATTCAAGGCTGGACTGTTACCACCATGCCCGTTGATGATCAGAAGTTTTGTTATTCCCTGGCGAGCTGCACCCATCCCTATTTCGTACGCCAATTGGGACAAGGTATCAGGGCTGATACTGATGGTGCCGGAAAAATCTTCATGATGGTAGGAGACCCCGTATGGAATCAGTGGCAGAACCAAGGGTTTAGGGTCTGAACATGTCTCCGCCACCTTGTGGGCCAGATACTCAGCGTCAAAGGCATCGCTGTCCAAGGGTAGGTGCGGGCCATGCTGTTCGATTGAGCCTACCGGTAATAAGGCCACATCCACCTCTTCAAGACGTTTCTTCGCCTCAGGCCAGGTCAACACTCCTAATAGATAAGATTTCGCGGGATCACCTGTTGAGGATGGTGGTGCTCCTGCTCGCGCACCGGTAGATTCAAAGTGATAGGGTCTTGTCATGGCCGGATCGTCCAGGGGGTCAAAGTCGATCCACACCCGCCCCTTTCTCTTGACTGCTCCAGCGGCATGCTCCAGATAGAGCCAGTAGAGAGGTTCACGCAAATCAACAGATATGTCTTCCACGGGCGATTTTTCCGGATCGAAACGCACCTTCATTATTTCAGGTCGCCGACGGAGTTTCGATGCTCCGATGAACGATTCAGTCAGGAGACCCTTTTCCTTCAAAATAGAGCCCAAATGCTGGACGCCCGGGCTCTCCTGACTAATCCCCTTAGCTGGAAGATCTTTTAGGCAAGAGGCAATCTGCTCCTGTTTGTACCCGCAGTGGGAAGGGTCTGCCTCTAAAGCCGCAAGCATAGCCACGATACGCCTGCATTTTTCACAGCGGCCGCAAGGATGGACGCGGTCTCCCTCTTTGTGGGCGGCATGGCAGGAAACCTGAAGTCTCTGCAAATCAGGATAGCGTTCCACCAGGATCTTCTGGATCAAGAGCTCTGACAGGGGCCTGAGAATTGAAAACTGGCTTATTGCCCAGCCCTTGCGATGGAAGTAGCGGGTAAGAGCATGGTCGAAGAAACGGCTTTGATCGTAGAGTCCATCATAGTGAGTGATGCCGCGATGAGACGATCTGTAGGTGGTGTCGAATTCATCACCAATGAGAAGTCGGCCAACCCCTCTCTTTCTCAGTATGGGCAGAGCCCCAAAGAGAAACACTGCCACGGTCCACAATCGGATCGGATACTCGTCAGATCGTATTCTGGAGAAATCTTTGCGCACAAAGGGCAGATATCTGAGCATCCAGCTAAACAACCTGTCGGAATTTGTCCAAACCCTCGCGGTATTTTCTATATGTGCGGCGAAATATCGGTAGGCGTTAAGAGCGGTAAACCAATGCCGGCCTGACTCATTGACAAAAATCGGATGGACCTCATGGCCGCACTCTCTCAAGAGGCCGAACGTAAGGAGACTGTCTTTGCCGCCGCTGGAAAGAACAGCGTGGCGATTCCGTTGTCCTTTCCACCCTTGGGTCCACTTTTTATCTTTCCTGACTTTACTCTGATCTTCATCTGCAAAGACTAAATTAGCCCTGAGATAGCTTTCCAGTTTGACCGGAGGAAGTTCAGTTGCCGGCCCGCGCAGAAAGGGATTCGGCTCGAGGAATTTTTTTACAAATATCTCCCTGGCGGTGTTCTGGGCCATGTCTTCGATAAATCCACGGTCATGTTGGTCGAACCAGCCGTGAAAAACCATCTCATCACAAAAAAGCCCGTAGTTGAGGGCAACCTGGGCGGCCATCATACTCGCGAGGTTGAGTGAAGCAGGCTCATCGGGTACGAACACATCTTCTTCAAACCGGTAAATCAGTTCGTTTTCATGGACCTCACCATCTTGAGTCACCCGGTAAGAAGCTGTCATGACCCGTGGTTTCAGTCGCACCGGCCCCACTTCCAGTCTGCGAATAACCCCAAGGACGTTTAACCGATCTTTCTTTGGATTAGCTGTATTCATTAAATTTCCCAAAATCTGATCCTTTTGCTCAGGTTAAATCGCATAGAGCATAGCGCATGGCGCATAGCGTAAAAAAGAATAAACAGTAAATGGTAAATGAAGAAAAGTGGCGGAACCAGCGCTAATCGGCTTACCGTTTACTGTTCACTGTTTACCAATCGTTTTGAGCTTTGCCTCAATGTGGCAGCTCGTCATTTCTTCTTCTCAAGATAAGGTTGAAGTGCAGCGACTAACGGTTCCGCCCCGTTCAGAAGAGGGTCACAGGCGGGAAGACGGATCTCCTTGCTTATTTCTTGGCACACTTCTGCCATTGTACTTTTGTCCAGGCTCTCGTGATTAATGGCTATTGCCACCACCGGTTTCCCGGACAGTAGTTCGATGGCCCGAATCTGTGTTTCAAGGGGATGAATAGGGTAGCCGGGGAACCCATCGTATTCCTTCCTCCCAGGGGCATGCTGAAGCACCACCACATCAGGCCTGCCGGCAGCCAAGATCTCGAAGCCGCCAGGGTAGGCAGGGTTCATCAAACTCCCCTGGCCCTCGATGACAATCACATGAGGCTGGGTCTCTTTCCAGGCGGTCCACGCAGCGTGTTCCACCTCTCCAGCAACGAAATCATTGATGAGGGAGTCGAGGATGATGCCGTACCTCACCCCTTGCATCCAGGCGGTTTGTCCGGTGCCGATCAGTTCAGCTTTATAACCGGCGGCCTGCAGAGTATCCACCAGAACCCAAGCGGTAGTCCTCTTTCCAATGGCCGAATCCGTGCCAAGAACTGCCACTTTTAGGGAGGTTACCTCCTCGATCTTTCCAGAAAAAAAGTGCAGGTCCTTCCGGCTCGGGGGCTTGCGGATATCGCGCAAAGCTACACCTTTCTGAGCAGCCAACTCTGCGATCTCAGCGTCTTCCGAGAGAAAATCGTGGAGGCCGCAGTCTACATTGAGGCCGCGCTCAATGGCCCTGATCACGTCGCTGCGGGCTTCGGCGGTAAGGCGCCCACCATCAGGGGCCAACCCAATTACCAGGTGGGTAGCGGGATTTCCTTGTGATATTGCCTCATCAACTGCCAAACCCAGTTCTCCGTGGATAGGAACGCCCCTGGATGTGCCGTCCAGGACTATTCCCGCATCATTGCCGGCATAGCGTGAATCCACCACCGAGAGAACTCGGTAGCGGTGGGTGTGGCGCACCAGTCCGTGTGCGGTTTTGCCGTTGGGGGTTGCAAAGGCTCCCTGGCAATAGACGATAGCATTACCTTCTGGAAAAGAATTCACGATTTCCTCCCCGTCAGAATTACAACATAGCGATCCCCTGGCAGTGGTTCCCTACCATGCCGTTCTAGGAGTACGCTCAAACCCGCAGTTGAGGCTGGTAGTATGCTCAAACCTTCCTTCTCTCTCAGCAGCCGCGAATAGGTCAGCATACTCTTGTCACTGGCGTATAATGACCAGCCACCACTATTTCTAATTGCTTCCAGCGCCTGATCACCATCAAAGGAATGCCAGTTGATCAAGGGCTCGTTAACGGCAGTTTCGCGAATTTGCTCTGGCTTGAGGTCCTCGCAAGCGGGAATACCTTTGAGGAAAGCTCTGATAATTGGATTCTTGCCGTGCGAGGAACCCGCCACCATTAGGGGCAAGCGGGAGGTCTTTCCTCTGCGGTAAAGGCTCAAAAAGCCTTTGTAAATGCCAGCCAGGGTGCTGCCATTGGAAACGGGGACAGCCACAGCGGCGGGGGCATCTCGGAGCTCATCGTAAATCTCGTAAGCTATCTGACCATAGGCGTTCATTTGCAGTGCAGTGTTCGCCCCTCCAGGGTTGGCGTCATAGATCTCCTCGGCTTCTGCGTGCTCGCGTGAGATTATGACCGCCTGCTCATAGTCTCCTGCGGCGCGAACTATCTGGGCCCCAAGATCAGTCATCTCCTGCACCCTCTTCGTGTGGTACCCTTCGGGGATATAAATCAGACATTTTAAGCCGGCCATTGAAGCGGCAAGGGCTAGAGCTACGCCGTAGTTACCGCAGGTAGCCACGGTGATGGCGTCAAAACCCCGCCGCATGGCGTCCATTACCTGGGCGAAGGCGATGCGATCTTTCTGCGTTCCGGTGGGGTTGCCGCCTTCGAACTTTAGGTAGATCTGACGCAACCCCACCTCACGCTCAACATTCCGGGCTCGCACCAGGGTGGTGTCGCCCACCTCAGAATCCATGATGTCTTCAAAGGCTTCCAAACGCACTGGTAACGGACGAGCAGTGTCAGCAGCTACTCGCCTCTGAGTCTCCAATTCAGGAGCAACAATTGGCATTTGCGAGCTTGCCCCATCCAAGAGCAAGGTTAAGGTGTCATTCGAGTGCAGGTCCAGACACTCAATGCTCGTTGTTTGACCTTGTGTTTTTCTTCTCTGTTCAGTTAATTCATCACAGCTCGAGTCCATTTCATCCAACCTCTCTCACCTGTAGAACGTAAGTGAACCGTATTCCATTTATTATGTAGAAGCTAAGCGTAAGCAAATCTTTGGGAGATCAAGAGGAAAAGAGACTCTCTCCCACCTCAGAATTCTGAGGACATTCCTTGACCAACGGCGCACTTTCAATATGAAGTTCGATAACCACCGCGGTCTCTGTGTCCAATAATCTCTTAATCTATTTCATCGTGTGTTTTGTAGAGCACCCTGAATTTCCCATTAAGTTTGCTGAGGAGTGCATTCTCGTCACCTACGTCTTTGGTACGAATATACAGGTGCCTGAAATTTTCAGGCGCCTGGTGATAGGTGTTTATGATGCTTACAATACGTCCACCATGAGCCCGAATAATTTCTGTAACTTCGTTAATAGACCCCGGCTCGTCTTCTAGTTCTAAGCCAAGCTGGAGTGGTGCCTGATAGATGCCCGAAATCGTAGCCATAGCGCGGAAAACATCCCCCTTGGTGATTATACCTTCCAGGTTTCCTTTATTGTCCACAACTGGGAGGGAGGAGATATTATGCTTGAGCATGAGTGCGGCTGCTTTATCCACTGGTGCCTCTGGAGTAGTAGTGTACAGCTTTTTAGGCATAATCTCTTTGACCTTCAGCTTCTCCAGAAGGTAATGGAGCTCGTGGATATGGAGCGAAGTCGCATTGGAAGACTGGGCCTCCTTCAAGTCACGGTCAGAAATTATCCCAACCAGACGGCTGTTTTTCATCACAGGAAGATGTTGAATACCACGTTCCTTCATGAGTCTCGAAGTTTTCACTATTGAGACATCTTCATCTGTGGTGATCACGTCAGCCGTCATCCAGAATTTCACTAACATGTTCTGTCTCCTAGTTTCAAAGCAGGATGAAATCCACTGCCTCATAAAAGAAAGCGGGCTTGTTCCGCCCGCCTTCCCCTCGGTTTAGGTGGAGCAGTAGATTTAATTGGCCTTCACCTCCTGCAGCATGACACCTCATCACACCATGGTCTCATTCGGCAATGAGCATTAGTCGTGCCACACAGTTAATTACTTGACATTATTGAACAAATTTTATACAGGCACCCTAAGACTGGAATTGTGAGTTCCGATTTGTGGGGAAGGAGACAACCCCTCGCATAAGTCATAGCCAGGAAAGGCTTTCTAATATGTTGAAAAAAAACGAAAAACTTGATAATGGAATTTCAAATTCCTCTATTCCTTTTTTCGGAACTGCAGGTTCCGCATTACGGTGGGGTAGCGAAGAACCCCTGGGAAGGAAAAAATAGAGAAAAAGATTGATTAGAAAACCGGTTTCAGATTATTTGCGTTATAATCTCGAAAAATCCTGCGGGAATCATTGATTAAAACCTTGGTGCTCATAGGGGAGAAGCAGATGAGGTCCGAGCTCGACTATTTAAAAGACCAGTTTTGGCAACCGAGTTCCTTGGCAATCATTCAAACCAAAAGCCCCACGATGCAAACGGTCTTCGCCAAAATCCGCTCCGTCGCTCCCACCAAGAGTACCGTTTTACTAACAGGTGAGACCGGAACAGGGAAAGGAGTGCTCGCAAGTCTCATCCATCAACACAGCAATCGCAGGGACGCCAAGTTTGTCAGCGTCCACTGCGGCGCGATTCCAGACACACTTTTGGAAAGTGAACTGTTCGGACATGAGAAGGGTGCCTTTACAGGTGCCGACAGAAGAAAATTGGGAAAATTCGAAATCTCTAAAGGGGGAACGGTTTTTCTGGATGAGATCGGTACTATTACGCCGGCGGCACAGATCAAGCTCTTGCAGGTACTGCAGGATGGAACGTTTCAGCGGGTAGGAGGGGAAGGGACCTTGGATGCCGATGTGCGAGTAATTACGGCCAGTAATATGGATCTCGAAGAAATGTGTGACAAGGGCCAGTTTAGAAAGGACCTCTACTTCCGCTTGAATGTTTTTCCAGTGGAAATCCCACCTCTAAGGGAGA
Source organism: Deltaproteobacteria bacterium (assembly GCA_022340745.1). GTDB lineage: Bacteria > Desulfobacterota > Syntrophobacteria > BM002 > BM002 > BM002. The sequence goes on along the minus strand of JAJDNL010000263.1, from coordinate 1,624 downwards.
GGAAAGAGGACATCCCTCATATTGTGGAAGTCATCATTGGCAGGCTTAATAAATTCCACCTCAAGGAAATTCGCAACGTCCACCCGGAGGTAATGGAAGCATTCCACAATTACGCCTGGCCGGGAAACATTCGTGAACTGGAAAATCTTATAGAAAGAGCTTACATTCTCGAAAGCTCATCTGTATTGACGCCGGGTAGTTTTCCTCTGGAACTCTTTGCCCTTGAGGCTCCGTCGGCAGAGATGGACTTGGATTCTTCCTATACCCTGGCTGAGATCAGACGAAGAGCTTTAGAGGAGGTAGAGAAGCGCTACCTGAATGAGCTCCTTGCTAACCAAAAAGGGAAAATACGAGAGTCAGCCGAGGTCGCCGGCATTACCACCCGCCAGTTGCACAAGTTGCTAACAAAATACGGGATTAAAAAGGAGGACTTCAAGTCTCGTCCTACCCATCAATAAAATAAAGTGGAACCATGAGTTCCGATGATCAAAAAAAACGGACCCTCCAGTTCTTCCTCTCACGTTATCCAGATAAATCAATATTTTAGATACTCTATTGAGACTCTGCCTGGACTGTGCCACTCGTACTCCCTCCCATTGCGGAAGCTTCAGTTCCGATTGCTCTATATGTTTTTCATAATAAATATTGTAATTTCAATATATTATCGAGATGGTACGGGTCTTGCGGTGCGCCGGTTATGGTTTAATGATTTCAGGTGATTGAAGCTCCCTGCAGTCCCGCTTTAGCGGGACAGGGAATCTTCGAAATGTAAGGAATCAATCTATTTTATTGTGGTTCGCTCGCTAACCCCGTCCGCCTCAGGCGGACTACGGGGAATGCGCTCGCTGAAGCATTTTCAAGGGCTAAGCAGAGTCTGCCAAAGGAGGCCGATGTCTATGACCAGTGGGCACAAAAGCCCTGCGAAGGACCCTATAGTCATCAGAGGACTGCTTGTTCCCGTTGACTGGGATGAGAAGGGTAACATCACCGAAACTGCCGTTTCCACTTACTTCGAAGAGGAGTATCGCATTGAAAGGAATGTTAGAGGAGAAGCGTTGTTGCCCTTCCTTCGCCAAAAGGTGAAGGTCAGCGGACTCGTAAGAATCGATAATCGCGGAAAGAAGGTTGTGAGGGTGGAAGAATATGAGGTTATTGAAGAATGAGGCAATTGGGAAAGTATCGGCTGCTTGATCTGGATTGCGGAGGTGCGAGATGTTTTCACGAATTTGTGGAGAGATTCTGGGGGTGCTTCTGCTGGCGACTCTATTGATTTTAAAGCTAGTAATTTTCTTAAGTAATGAGAAAGAAGCGGTCGAAATAGATTTAAGTGATATCGAGGAATGATAATCAGAGCATTCACCTGTGCAGCCCACGCTATGAGACAAGGAGTCGAAAGGTGAAATTACAGAATCTGCTTGTCCCGGTTGACTTCTCGTTGGGTTCTGAAATGGCTTTCAAATATGCCAAATTTCTTGCGAAGAAGTTCTCTGGCAGTATTCATTTGATCCATGTTGTGGATAAGAGATACGTTGAAAAGATTGCCGAACTCAATGGTGAACCAGAAGACGAAGTGAGTGAAAAACTGTGCTCGCTGGCTAATGAAAAACTTGATGGTTTTCTGACT
>JAJDNL010000241.1 GCA_022340745.1 Deltaproteobacteria bacterium | reverse complement strand
GGAATCATCGATGCCTACCCACATATCTTTACCCGCCTGCCAGGTTCCCATAATGATGGGGGTGATTTTCACTTCAGATGTACCAAGAGAGCGTAATTCCATAGCTGCCTCCTAAAATAAAGAATCCGGACCCAAAAGAGTCGGATAGGGGCCGACCCCTGAGGGGCTTCAACGACCTTTCCGCACTTGCGACACTCTGCTGGAATGTTGGAGCCCAGTAATTTTAGATTTTAGAATGCAGATTTCAGATTTAAAAGCTCAAAACCTCCCGGTAAAGAAATTCATACACCTCAATCTGCAATCTACAATCTGCAATCATAAATCATACGTGCTCCAGTACTCCAAAACGGCTCGCAATCTTTACCGCCAAAGCTATTGAAATCTGACCCGGCCCCAAGCACCAAGTTTGCCATGTTGAACAAATCAATGGTATTGTCCAGGTAAATAATCTATGAAACATTTGGACAGAACATACAAGCAACTCAACCACGATTTATCGCCGTAACCATTGAGAATTTCCAATCCCCTACACTATTATAACAGTGAGCCAACAGTTCGACACCTGTTCGTGGATGACAGCTTTAGGGTAGAGTCTTATAGAAGAGCAGTCAACTGAGGAAAAGGGGAGAATAACTCTATGGATTTCAATTCTCAAAGGGTGCTCGGCCGGACCGGGCTCAGGGTGGGCCGCTTAGGAGTAGCGTCAAGCTATGGTGCGCCGGCCGAAGCTTTTGAAGAAGCCTTTGAGCGAGGGTGCAACTATTTTTATTGGGGCTCTTTGCGCAGGACTGGTATGTGCCAAGCCATAAAGAACATTAGCCGAAAAGGAAAACGTGACGACTTGATTGTGGTAATTCAAAGCTATTCACGTTCCGCTTTCTTTCTCGAAGTCTTCTATCGTCGAGCACTGAAGCTCTTGGCACTGGATCACGCCGACATCCTGCTCTTGGGCTGGTACAGGAAAAAACCTCCCCAGAAGATTCTCAAAAAGGTCAAGACTATGAAACGGAAAGGTATGTTTCGGTTCCTGGCTCTATCCAGTCACAACCGGCGACTCTTCCCTGAGTTGGCCAAAGAGGACATCTTTGACATCTTTCACGTTCGCTACAGTGCCGCACACCGCGGGGCGGAATCAGAGACGTTCCCCTACCTGGAAGGGGAGAACAGGCCAGGTATAGTCAGCTACACTGCAACGAGGTGGGGCCAACTGCTACAGGAAAAAAACATGCCACCCGGTGAATCCCCGCCAACAGCCAGTGACTGCTACCGATTCGTTTTGTCCCATCCAGCGTTAGATGTCTGCATGACCGGGCCCAAAAATCTGCAACAAATGCGAGAGGCTCTCAGAACCCTTGACCTCGGTCCTTTAGGAGGCGATGAACTGGAGCGAATGCGAAAGATCGGCGATCATGTAAGGGGATAAATCTCCCAAAAAAGGTACAAGGCGTAAGACTTAGGGCATGGAGCAATTTGGGATTGCGGATTGCCGATTGCGGATTTAAAAACAAGAAGTCAGGAGTCAGAATCCAGAATTCAGGAGACAAAAACGTAAAGAATGTCTTTTTCTACTGGCTACTGACTACTGGCTACTGGATTCTCTGTTTTTCTTTTTTGACACCTGAAACCTGAAACCTACTCCTCAGTGTTTACCAATTCTCACCCAGTAGCTCAAAGTAGGCCTGCGGACTGATACAAGCGGGGCATACTTCCGGCGCCTGGTTGGACTCGTGCAAGAAACCACAATTAAGACAACGCCAGACAACAACCTCTTGCCTTGTAAAAATCCTTCCCTCATTGACATTGGCCGCCAGGTCAAGATAGCGCTTTTCGTGCTGCCTTTCCGCCACACACACCGCCTCTAGGACCTCAGCCACGCGGACAAACCCCTCTTCGCGGGCGACCCCCGCAAAGCCCGGATACATCTCGGTGTGCTCGTACCTTTCACCTGCTGCTGCTGCCAATAAGTTGTCATAGGTATTGCCTATAACTCCAGCTGGAAAGCTCCACTTGATTTCCACCTCACCGCCGTTCAGAAATTTGAAGAACCTCTTGGCATGCTCCTTTTCATGGTTGGCTGTCTCTGCGAAGATATCTGCGATCTGTATGTATCCATCCTGCCTAGCTTGCTCAGCGAAGTAGGTGTAACGGTTTCTCGCCTGGGATTCCCCGGCAAAGGCCGTAAGCAGATTTCTCTCAGTTTGACTCCCTTTGAACTTGCCCACCTTGCTCCACTCCTTCTATGAAATATTGGTTGAAAAAAGCCGTGGCAGCCGCTCTTATTCTTCCACGATAATGGCTTTGGGAGCACATTCATCCGCAGCTTTTCGCACCAGGTCTTCCAGGTGCGCAGGAACCTCGTCCACCAGAATTCTCGATATCATCTGATCTTCATCGTATTCAAAGACCTCCGGACACACCTTGTTGCAATTCCTGTCTCCCATGCACAAATCGTAGTCAATGCTTACCTTCATGAATAGCCTCCTTGTCTGGGTTCGACTTCATCTGTTTGTGAGGTTCTTCCGGATTTGCCCTCTACTCTTAACAATAGCGGTAGTTTGTAGCTATATCAAGCCTAAACTGTACAGGGATTTTTTTTAAAAAAAGGTAGGAATTAAGATATCACACTGGTGTTCAAAAACTCCAATACTCGGGCGAATACTCGTTCGGACACATCGCCCCGAAGGATGCCATGACGATCGGAGTTAAACATAATCAGCTCTTTTTCTTGGGAACCGAGCCCCTCATATATGCGTTTGCTGCCTTCGGGGTGTACCACCGGATCATCAGCTGATTGTACCAGTAAGGCCGGCACGTTCACTCGATCCAAACGCTTTGAAAGCTCGTCGGTAAGCTCCATCAATTCCTTTACGCCGCTGATGGGATTGCGAAAATAATTGATATGCGGATTTTCAGGCTCGTTGGGCACAAAATGCCTGCGGCCGTCGTCTTTGACCAACTTGTCTGCCAGCTTATTCCAGAGAACCACAGCAGGAGCCAGTCTGGCCGACCTTCTCCTGAGCCTCATGGCGCAGTTGATGGCGAAAACCGCCCGTACGTTGTATAGCATATTTGTGGTCGCAAGCAGGGCTAGGGCAGCCCCCACACTAAATCCACCCAGCACAACATCCTCGCAGCTATTAGCTAGGACCAGGTAGCCACGCTCCACCGACTGCAGCCAATCCTCCCAGGTTCTGAGGGCCAGATCTTCGGGGCTGGTTCCGTGACCCCGAAGGCGAGGGGTAAAAACTGTGTAACCATGCTGATGCAGGTAGGTGGCCAGAGGCCTAACCTCCTCCGGAGCCGCCATATATCCGTGCACAAGCAATACTCCAACTTTGGAACGAAATCTACGGTAAAAGGTGGGAGCACCGATGTGCTTGGGTTTTGATTCGTCTTGGCGGTAATAAGCCTTATAATCGTCGGCGAATTCCTGCTTCGCTATGCGAAGAAACTTTCGTCGTAGCCGCCAGCGCAGCAACCACTGAGGTTGCTCCGCAACTACCCGCAGTTTTCTTGTGAGTGGACGGAGAAATTCCACCTCATTGAGAATAACCTGGTACGGATTATCTCTGCGGATAGTGTGGAAGTCGAAGAGTGGCTTGGTCCTCAGCATCTTCTTGTGAATGGTATTACCTTCCAGATGAATCACACCGCTTTTTTCTGCGACCGCTAGGAAATCTGCCAGTATTTGATGATATTGGCGGCATAAGCGCAGACATTGATCATGAAGCAGCCCCGAATGAAAGCGGATAGACTTTAGTTTGGTGACCATTTCGGTGGCTAGATAGAGTCTCTCTGCCAAGTCGAAAAACCCTAGACTACTTCGCGAATAGTATTCCAGGATATAGGCGGTCAGATGATCATAATTGACCATAGTATTGTTATAAATTGAGGCCATGACCTTCCTGGTCAGATTGCCGGCAATTCGCCGCATCAAAGACCTGGAAGGCAGCACGTCGTCGGGCAGGATGGGGTGTTGACTGACTACATCTTGCTTAATCTTGCGCATATTGAGTAATGGACTGATGGCCAGGGGTTTACCAAAAGTGATATCGATGTCCACCCCCGAAAGCAGCATGGTCCCTTCGGTTTGCAGTTCTTCCACTATCCGCTCAGGAAGGTCTCTCACAACATAAGATGCGATTTTCTCAATGGCGTTTTGCTGTGAACGAATAGGGTAATAGGTTACATTCACCGGCACCAGGAAGGTCTCTTTCTCGCTCACTTGGTCCGGGGATGAGAGATCAAAGATTTCCAATTGCTGCTGGAGCAAAGCTGGGTCTGTCTGCCGTAAGTGGCACAGCCGCCTACGGTAAAATTCAGTTCGCAGAGCCAGGGCTGCAGCGCCGGTGTGTGGCGGCCGTCGAGTACCTGTGGCGCTGTAAATAAGGAATTTACCGCTCTCGACGATCTTCTTATCCTTGATCATCGACCCTTCCGGAAAGATCAACCACGGGTGCTCACCCATCAGTAAAGAGCGAATGATAATCTTGTCACGGTTAGGATCCTTGGTGGAAACCGCGCCCATACCATCCAAAAAATTCCCGAGAGCTCCGCTGAACAGACTGTGGTGGGCGAGGGACATTACCGGTCTGCCCGTGAGCCTGTAAATCTCGTAAGGAAGAACCAGGGTTTCCAAGCGGGTGAAATGATTTACCGCAAGAATAGACACCCCATCTGGGATATTTTCACCGCCATGAACCCGCACCGAGGCTTTAGACAACCGCTCTAATGCTTGTATCCCCAGCTTGCTGAGCGAGAAAACCAGACGGCTGATATCTGCCATAGTACCTCTCGTTTGCGTTCAACGGTCCCAATGGTTAAGACGGCACGTTCCGAATATATGTTCCCACAGCCTTGAACCAGGTGTATAGTATTTTGCACTATAAGCTGACCCTTTGCACGTTGCGTGCCTAGCCCGCATATTTCATGAATTGCCGCAGCGAGACCGTGGAGATGGGTGTGCCACCGCGCAATCGCAGGGACTCGGGCCCGAGGCGTACCTGAACGGTACGTCGCAGGGTGTAAGGCCCGAGGACGCGCGGAAGGATGGCCATAGCCACGGTCGCAGTAGATAATTCATGAAATATGCGGGCTAGTGCAAATCCTTTTATCAGGTATCGCGGCTGATATGCAATGAGATGATATATCACAGCACTGGAGGGAACTGAAAGGGTAGGAAGGAGCTAGTCGGTTTTACGGCTTATTTTCATTCCATAGAGCTTTGCAATCATCCCGTGCAAAACTTCACGGTCATCAGCGGACATCCTCGTGAACTGGACGCCTATTCCATAATGGGGGTCGCCCTCGCTGGATTTCAAGACCGTCGACCACACTACTTTGCCATTGAGATTCATCGTTTTGTACTCTGGCGCCCTGATCACTATGAGAAGGCCCTCTTCTAATGGTGGCATGTCTCGGCAGGAGACAAGCGCACCTTTAGAGCTCACGTTTTCTATTTTCCCCTCGACCTGAGCTAGCGGCGATAATATTGTTACAGGCCATTTGACCGGGACTCTGGGAACGAAGCGTTTTTCCTGCTTAACCATCTGTGCGCCTCCCCTTTGTGAGATTTTCTCCGCACGTCAAGTCAAAAATGCAGGAAATATGCCATCAGTCTTACATCAGGGGTCGGCAGTGGATTCGAGAAATGGTAGTTGCGCTTGTACTATTTTTACTATTAATACTATATAAGTGTCATAAAGGAAGAGAAGAGCGTCCGCTAGAAAATATCAACCGCAGAACCGCAGAATATCGAAGAGAAAAACACGGGAGGAGAAAAATAAAGTTAAAATTAATTTAAAGTTTATTTAAAAAATACTAATATTATAATGGCTTGAAGCCTAATAGATAGGATGCATCTATCCGTACATTACGATTGCGGGAGCTCTTGTTAGAGCAGGTCACTTATACCCGTTCCACGTACTCGCCTGTGCGGGTATCTATCTTCACCGTCTCGCCTTCATTAATAAAGAGAGGAACCTGGATGACAAATCCTGTCTCTAGGGTGGCTGGCTTGGTGGCACCCGTAGCTGTGTCTCCCCGGACGCCGGGGTCTGTCTGTGCGATCTTTAACTCCACGAAGATAGGAAGCTCTATGCCGATTGGCTTGTTATTGAAAAAGAGCATCTTGACGTCGATATTTTCCTTGAGAAAATCTCTACTGTCACTTAAATGCTCCTGGTCGATAAAAATCTGCTCATAATTTTTGTTATCCATAAAGCAATAGCCTGCAGTATCCTGATAGAGGTACTGCATCTCGCGTTCCATTAGGTCAGGGCGATCGACCTTTTCGCCTGAGCGAAATGTTTTTTCCAAAACCTGACCGGTTTCCATATTCTTGAGACGGGTTCTGACAAAAGCACCGCCCTTACCCGGTTTGACATGAAGAAAATCAACCATGAGAAAGGGCTTGCCTTCCAATTCGATTTTTAAACCTTTGCGAAAATCAGTTGTGGAATACATAATCCCCTCGTCATCTACTCCCTAATAAGTTCTGGCGTAATGGGCAAAATTCCCCAAATAGTCCGTGCCTGCTGCTCTTGAATCTTCCTTAAAAGTAGTTTGAAGTGCTAGAGCTAATGAGGGCCTACATTTTGATATGTTTTTTGATAAAGGCGGAAAGCTTCTCGGGGTCAAGGCTTGACTCCGTTGACGGTGGTGGTATGGATTCTGGGGCAGCCTTCTCCCGCAGCTTGCTCTGCCACGCCTCAAGTACTGAAAGCAGAGTGCGACCTTGCGGGGGGTAACCGATTCGCTTCTCCAATTCTGCCAGCCTCGCTTCAACCTCCTCAGTTTCAGGTGATGTTTCGAGAATTTTACGATACACCTCTATGGCCTTGTCCACATGGCCTTGCTGTTCGTAGAGTTCGGCCAGGGTAATAGTGTCCATCATCTCAGCATCTTCCGGCAGAGCCTCTTCGGCCGTCGATTCAGCCCCTGCTTCGGCCACCTCGGTTTCCTTCCCGGCTCCCGTAGAAGGATGGATTGCCTCGAAAAGCTTCTGGTAATGGAAAGCTTGTTCAGAATCACCCTTCCTGTGATACAATTCAGCCAGGTTTTGGTAAATTACCGTGTTAATCTCCAGCATCTCTTTTGCCTTCAGGAGTTCCGTTTCAGCTCGGTCCAACGCTCCAGTGCGAAGGTAGGATAATCCGAGAATCACCCTGGCCCGAAGATCATGCGGGCGGAGACGAAGCCCGTTCGTACAGATTTCGATGGCCTCCTCATACATTTCTCGCTCCCAAAGTGCCTCGGCAAGATAAACAAAAACTTGAGAGGAGGGATCCTTGCTCAGCATCTGCTGGTATACTTCAAGCTCGTCCATGGTCTGTTTCCTAAAGAGTGGGTGCTGGGATCTGTTGTTCTGTGGGTTGGGTCGCCGCTACTATAGTTGCTTTGCCTGACAAAAGCAATACTCACCTCGCCCGGATTCTCCATGAGATATCCGGGCGAGGGCCAGAATTACTCTGTTATTTGCTGTGTACTTTGAACCTCAGTCACCAGTACTCCCAGGCGGTTCTTAGCAGCATCCTGCCATTTGTCAGGGATGTTCTCCCGTTCCATCTGGTTAAAGGTCAGTGGAAGTTTAATGGTTTCACTGCTGTTTCCCTGACGGTCCCGTACCAGAACCTCCATTGTGAATGTGTCCTGGGTAAGGCTCACCTCAGGAGGGGTTCTCAGGGCAACGTAGCCCGCAAATTCTTTTCTTTCTTTCCCCGTAAGCCTTGTATAGTCGGTAGCATAATAGCCAAAACCTCTCTGGAATAACATGGTGGCGATATCAACCATATCCCCACCTTTGTCTTTGGCCTTCAGGTATATTTTCCAGGTGGTTCCTGGACGGATAACTGCAGCTGCATAATAGTCAATGAGCACCGGAGGTTGCCCTTGTGTTTCGAAGACTTCATCGTAATCTTGTATTTGCAAACTAGAGCAACTGCCCACGAGAAAAGTCAAGACGAGAACAAAATAGATCCTGAGTTGCATAGCGATTATTTCCAATAGGCAGCGGAGCTCTTCGACCCAAGGTCGGAGCTTCTGAAATCCCCAATCCCAAGCACCAAAGCGGGGCCCCGCCCGGAAGGCGGGGACTCCGAAGGAGATACTGGGAACCTACCCGTAAGGGTGGGAGTCCGCAGGACAAATATCAGGATATCGGGTATCTTTCGGATACCAAGTATCAGATTTAGATTCTCTGTTTCTTTTTCCTGACACCAGAAACCTGACACCTGACACCTATTTTTTATGAATAATACTACAAAAAATCTTGCTTTGCTTGCGGAAATCATCAAAGTGATGAGAAAGGTGTCGGGTTTCGGGTGTCAGGTGTCAGGGAAGAAAAACAAAAAACTGAAACCTGAAACCTCTTCTGCCGGCAGAGCCATGCAAGGCTGACCTGGCCTGAAGGACGTGGTTTTCGATATTGAATGAAAAAGCCCCCACCAGAAGGAAGGTGGGGGCCAGGGCATTGGGTAGGGTATAGGCTAAATGACAAGGAGAAGCAACAATCCCTACCAGCACTGTATGCTAGAACAAGAACCGTGCCATTTGAGTAAATTCGAATATTCTCTTTTGGTCTCAAATGCTTAACTGATATGGCTCGAACAAACCATAGAGAAGATGTGGGTAATAAAGGTTATAGGTGTGGGAAGAAATTACCATAATGTAAACCCTGGCTACTCTTCATCCGCGCTCTGGGCAAGCGCTCAATCAGTTTACCGTTTACCGCACGCTTTGCGCTACCTGTTCTGAGCGACACGACCTGAGCTCGTCGACAGGTCTCGTCGACAGGTCTTGTCGAAGGATGCGCTTAGCGCTTTGCCTAATGCGGGCAGTCCAGAGCTAGGTCCCTTGAGTCCAGATTCTTTACTTCTCTGAGGGAGGGGAAACAAATTGGAAGATAAGTTCGCCGTCTTTAACCAGCCCCAGTTCCTGACGGGCTAAGTGCTCTATTGCAGCCGGGTCGCTTCGAAGCTGACCAATTTCTTCATAGAGCAGATGGTTTTCCTTTTCCAGGGCATGATTTTTCTGGATAAGTTCCTGATGTTCTAGATGCAATTGGCGGAGATGTAGCAATCCATTGGGACTCCAGATGATTAACAGCACAGATCCCAGCACCAAGAGGGGCCATAGGACTAGATGCCACTTTCCGTTTTTTACGGTGAGCTTTTTGTTCATTGCCGACTGACCAAACTATGAAAACTCCATGTTCGCCCACAAAATTCTACTATACTATTAACATGACTCATATATCTTTATCATAGATAAAATAAAGTAGCAAATCATAACAGGATCAAATGTATACTTCCACGTTACCATACCTTTTCTCTGAAGACTGTGTTCTTTTGCCAAAGGGTTTGCTAGAATGGTTCCCTAATTGGATGGTTGCCTCCACCTCGTTTCGGTTAAGGATGTTTATTTTTACCATGAGAGCACTCGACAAACCGGCCAAGATGTCACGGGTGGATGACTGATGAGCCATTTCGAAACTACTAACAAGATAGGGGAAACTCTTGGGGAGAAAAACCTTGACAAAAGGGGGGTAGGGGATAGAATGACGAGATTTTGAAGCTCCCTGTCCCGCTATAGCGGGACTAGGGACCGCCCACTGTTGCATTTTCAGAGCAATCCAAGATAGATCCCTCCAAATGGGAAATTAGGAAAACAGGAGACTAATAGATGGGAGTCGTAGAGGACAAGATCAAGGAATTGAAGGAGAGGGAAGCCAAACTTAAGGAAATGGGTGGAGAGGCGGCGGTAAAAAAACAGCATGACCGTGGCAAACTAACCGCCAGAGAACGAATCGATCTCCTTTTCGACCCTGGAACTTTCAGGGAAACCGATATTTTCATGAAGCACAGAGGGACCCTGTTTGGTTTGGACAAGCTGGAAATACCAGCCGACGGAGTGATTACCGGCTATGGCAAGGTAAATGGTCGTCCTGTGTGTGCTTTCTCCCAGGACTTCACAGCGCGAGCTGGCACCCTGGGCGAAATGCACTCCAAGAAGATCTGCAAGATTCTTGACCTGTCATTGAAATCGGGCATCCCAGTTGTGGGCTTCAATGATTCCGGTGGTGCGCGCATCCAGGAGGGAGTCGATTCCCTTTCTGGCTACGGGCAGATTTTCTATCGCAATGCCATCGCCTCAGGTGTCGTGCCCCAGATATCTGCAATTATGGGTCCCTGTGCAGGAGGCGCGGTTTATTCTCCAGCCATGACCGATTTTGTCTTTATGGTCAAAGAATCCAGTCACATGTTCATCACCGGACCCGACGTTATCAAGGCAGTGCTGGGAGAAGTAATTACCTTTGAGGATCTGGGCGGGGCCATAGCTCATAATACCAAAAGTGGAGTGGCTCACTTTGCCTGTGAAGATGATGCTGAAACCATTGAGAGAATTAAAGACCTTTTGAGCTATCTTCCCAGCAACAACATGGAAGAGCCACCGAGAGTGGACACGGGGGATAGTCCTCACCGCACCGATCCGGCTCTTGACTCTGTCGTTCCGGATGAGCCCATGGCTTCCTACGACATGAAAGAAGTGATAAGCTCCATCGTGGATAACGGCGATTTCTACGAGGTTCATGAACTATTCGCCATGAATATCCTTGTCGGCCTTGCTCGATTGAATGGTCGCACCATTGGCATTATTGCCAATCAGCCCAAGGTGCTGGCCGGTTGTCTGGACGTGGATTCATCGGATAAGGCCACCCGGTTCATTCGCTTCTGTGACTGCTTCAATATCCCTTTGCTTACCATCGCCGACGTGCCGGGATATTTACCCGGCAGTGACCAGGAATGGAGTGGGGTGATTCGCCATGGTGCCAAGTTGCTCTGGTGTTATTCTGAAGCTACGGTACCAAAAATCACGCTGATTACGCGCAAGGATTACGGGGGCTCCTACCTGGCCATGTGCTCCAGGGACCTTGGTTGCGACATGGCCTTGGCCTGGCCCAACGCCGAGATTGCGGTAATGGGCGCCGACGGGGCGGCCAATATTATTTTTCGCCGCGATATCCAGGGGGCGGATGATCCCGCGGCCAAGCGAGTAGAGAAGATTGCCGAATACAAAGAACTACTCTATAATCCCTACATTGCTGCCTCGCGGGGTTATATTGATGGGGTGATCATCCCGAGTGAAACCCGACCGCGCCTCATAGACGCGCTTGAACTGCTTTGCACCAAAAGGGAAACCTTGCCCCCGAAAAAACATGGAAATATTCCAATGTAGTCGCGTTACCACCCGAACTAAAAAACCCCGCCCTGAGTTTCCAGGTCGGGGTTTTTTAATACGAGGCACTAAGCACGAAATAAATTGAGGCATTGAGGAATTTACAGTTACAAAAACTCTGGGCATAGTAACCTACCAGCCCTATAATTCCAAAATCCCTTAATCTCTAAATTCCTTAATCTTGGTCTCTAATCCTCCCTTTCACTTATCTCAATGAGCACGCCGTGGGTTGATTTTGGATGAAGAAATGCTATTTTGGCGCCGCCTGCTCCCAGGCGCGGTTTTTCATCGATGAGTTTTATTCCCTTTTCCTTGAGCTCAGTCAGGGCCTCTTCTATGTTTTCCACCCGAAAGGCAATATGTTGTATCCCTTCGCCTCTTTTTTCTAGATACTTAGCGATGGGTCCGTCCGAGGCGGTAGATTCCAGCAATTCAACCTCACTGTCGCCAACAGGGAAAAAAGCAGTGGTCACTTTCTGCTCAGCCACAGTCTCACTGCCCTCAAACTTCAGGCCCAGGGTGTCTTGGAAAAGTTTTTTTGCTTCCTCGATACTATGAACCGCTATTCCCAAGTGATCGATCTTCAGTACCTTCATCTATTCCTCCTTAGTCTGGCAGAGCGCATGGCGCATAGCGTCATTTGACCACTAGCGGAGCAAAGCGAGCGTGAAGAAATGACAACGAAGCGCCCTGGCGCGAAGTATAATGACTTCCTTGCTACTTGGTTCTCAGTTTCTCGTGTTGGACTTACTGCTCCTCCGGGAAAATCGTCCCCACGATCTCCTTAACACTGGTGTAGGGGTCTTTCCTGTGCGCCACGATGTCGTCAATGAGATCGTCAAATTGTCCATCTCCCAGAATCTTCTCCAGAATGTTGCAGGAAATCTCTTCGGTTAGCAGAGATAACGTCTCCTGCCTGGTCTTTTCTCGGCGGACTTTTTCGAGTCTGCCGCTCTTTTCAAGGAAGCTGCGATGATTCTCAATGGCCTCCAGCAGTGGCTCCGTTCCTTGATCCTCCACCGCCACAGTCTTGAGCACTGGAGCTTGCCAGTCTGCCTCTTTGATATGGGAGTCCTGCTCCACGCGAACCCTGACCTCGGTTACCAGTGAATCAGCACCCGACCTATCCGCCTTGTTGATGACATAGAGATCGGCAATCTCCATGACTCCCGCTTTCATGCTCTGGACGGTGTCACCAAGACCTGGGGCTAAAACAACTACAGTGGTGTCAGCGGTCTTGGCTATCTCAACTTCATCCTGACCCACACCCACGGTCTCAACAATAACCCAGTCTTTGCCAAAACCGTCCATGATTTTGATCACGTCCGCTGTGGTTCGTGCAAGTCCACCAAGATTTCCGCGGGTGGCCATGGAGCGGATAAAGACATCAGGGTCCCCCGCAGCCCTCTGCATACGGATCCGGTCACCGAGAAGGGCACCACCAGTGAAGGGACTGGAGGGATCAACGGCCACAACACCCACAGTATGCCCCTGCCGGCGGAGCACCGAGATGATCTTATCAGTAAGAGTGCTTTTGCCAGTGCCGGGAGAGCCGGTTATGCCCAGCACATACGCTCTGCCCGTGTGCGGGTAAATGGAGCCGAGAAATTCAAAGGCCCGAGGGTCCTGGTTTTCCACCAAGGTAATGATCCGGGCCATGGCCCGGACTGAACCCTGCAATACTTCGGCGGCTAAATCTTCCATAGCAAGTAAGATATCCAAGTCTCGAGATGGGGTAGAGAGAGCTATCAGCGACTAGCGGTCGGCTGTCAGTCTAGGCCCCCGATCTCAAATTGTTTTTGCTGAAAGCTGATTGCTGATCGCGCTCATCCGGAAACGTTTACTTCCGGATGAGCACTTATTAATTGCTAGAGAATTTTTCCTGGATGAATGTGACTATGTCCTCTGTTTTGGTACCAGGCCCGAAGATGGCGGCGACCCCTGCGTCCTTCAATCCTGGAACGTCCTCATCGGGAATAATGCCGCCACCAACAACCAAAACTTCTTCCAGCCCATTTTCCTTCAGCAGTTCCACCACTCGAGGGAAAAAGTAGTTGTGGACCCCACTTAGACTGCTCAAGCCCACCACATCTGCGTCTTCCTGGAGTGCTGCCTCAACAATCATCTCAGGAGTCTGGCGCAGCCCGGTGTAAACCACCTCCATACCGGCTTCGGCAAAGACACGGGCCAGGAGCTTTGCCCCCCGGTCGTGACCATCCAGGCCTGGCTTGGCCATGATGACCTTAATTCTCTTTTTACCTGTCATCCTTAACCTCCCATTGAATACATAGTGCAAAGGGCATAGAGCATAGCGAAAGAAAGTTTCTCTCTCTGATATTCTTCACGCTCTGCGCTTGGCGCTATGCGCTCTGCGTTTAGACAAACTCTTTCGGCCTATATTCGCCCCAGATTTTTCGCCAGACGTCGCAGATCTCACCCACTGTGGCCCTGGCTTTTACCGCCTCGATTACTGCCGGCATAACGTTTTCGTCCGTTCTTGACACTTCATCCAGCCTTTCCAGGGCTGCCTTCCAACTCTTTGGATCTCTTTCCGCCCTCAATTTCTCCAGTTTTTCCGTCTCTATTTCACGCTGTCTTGGATCCACCTTGAGCAAATTGGTGGGTGGCGGTTCTTTCATGGTGTATCTGTTGATCCCAACATAGACGCGCTCGTTCGATTCTATTTCCTTTTGAAAACGATAGGCGCTATCCTGAATCTCCTTCTGGACGTACCCTTCGTCTATGGCCTTCAGGGTACCACCCATAGCATCAATCTTCTGGATGTAATCATCAATTTCTGCCTCTATTTGATCAGTCATAGCCTCCACATAGTAAGAACCCGCCAACGGGTCAATGGTGTCAGCCGCACCGCTCTCCTCAGCAACAACTTGCTGGGTTCTGAGAGCCACGGTTACTGCCTCCTCAGTAGGGAGGCAAAGCGCTTCATCATAGGAATTGGTGTGCAGGGACTGGGCTCCTCCATAGGCGGTAGCAAGGGTCTGTAGAGCCACCCGGACCACATTGTTCAACGGCTGCTGCGCAGTTAAGGTTACACCCCCGGTTTGCACGTGGTAACGCATCATCAGGGAACGGGGATTCTCTGCGCCGAACCGCTCTTTCATGACTCTCGCCCAATAGCGTCGTCCCGCTCGAAACTTGGCCACCTCCTCCAGCACATTGGTGAAAGCGTTATAAAAAAAGGAAAGTCGCGGGGCAAAAGAGTCCACCTCCATTCCTCGATCAATGCACGACTGTACATAGGTGATGCCGTTGGCAATGGTGAAGGCCATTTCCTGGGCAGCGGTAGAGCCTGCCTCGCGAATGTGATAGCCGCTGATGCTGATGGTGTTCCACCTAGGCACCTGTTCGTAGCAATATTTTATTAGGTCCACGGTGAGACGCATGGATGGGAGGGGTGGATAGATATACTGACCTCTGCAGATAATCTCTTTGAGTATGTCGTTCTGGACTGTGCCCCCCACTTTACTGTAAGGAACTCCCTGCTCTTCGGCCAGGGCCAAATACATGGCCAGCAAGACCGTGGCCGGAGCGTTTATGGTCATGGAGGTGGTCACTTTGTCCAACGGTATCTGGTCAAAAAGAACCCGCATATCATCGACAGAATCAATGGCGACTCCCACCTTGCCAACTTCTCCCATGGAGAGGGCATGGTCGGAGTCGTAGCCGGACTGGGTCGGTAGGTCAAAGGCGACGCTCAGACCAGTCTGCCCCTGTTCAAGCAAATAGCGATAGCGTTCATTGGTTTCTCGCGCCGTGCCAAAGCCGGCATACTGGCGCATGGTCCAAAACCGTCCTCTGTACATGGTGGGTTGCACGCCCCGGGTGAAGGGATATTCTCCTGGAAAACCAAGCTTAGTATCGTAGTCAAAGTCGGCCATATCTAGAGGTGTATAGAGACGCTCCACCTCCTCACCGGAAATGGTGGTGAAAGTGGTCTTTCTCTCCGGAAATTTGGCACAAACCTTCTCAACTGGACCGCAGTCCCACTTCTCCTTCTCGGTCTTGATAGTCTTTAGCTTTTCCTTCTCAAACATGATTCCTCCTCTCTGAATCATCGTGCTGGCTCAGCAAAAGGTGTATTTTTATCAAATCGTCAATATCAGTGCAACAACAGATATTTAATCCCGCATCCAGCATCTAGTATCAAGTATCCAACATCCAGTTCAAACTTTGAAACGAAAAAAGATAACATCGCCATCTTGGACGATATACTCTTTTCCTTCAAGACGAACAAGCCCCTGTTTTTGGGCCGCAGCATAGCTTCCGGCACTTTCTAGATCATCGAACTGGACCACTTCAGCGCGTATGAAGCCCCGCTCCATATCCGAATGCACAACACCAGCAGCTTTGAGAGCGGGGGAGTCCTGCTTGATGGTCCAGGCCCGCGCCTCCTGTTCGTTAGTGGTAAAAAAGGAAATCAGGCCGAGAAGCTGGAAGGAAGCCTGAATCACCTGATCTCTGGCGAGCGTCTCAAGCCCCAGTTCGACCATAAACTCTTGCGCCTCATCCGGAGCCAGCTGGGCCAGTTCCATCTCCAGTTGACCAACGATCTCCAGATGGGGCGCCAGGGTCTCGTCTGTAATCTCTTGGGGCATTGGGGGCACATTTTCCTCTGGTTGGTTTACAAGAATGAGCAGAGGTTTAGCCGAGAGGAAACTGAAGCCTCGCAAAAGGGAAATGTCCGAGATCTCCGGCTGAGAACGCAAGGGGCGACTCGCCTCAAGGATTTCCTGACATTCTTGCAACAAGCGCACTTCTTCTGGATTCTCCTTTTTTCCTCGCTGTTTCTCGGCACCGATTCGCTCAAGCCTTTTTTCCACCACCAGTAGATCAGCCAGAATAAGTTCCGTCTCTACCCGCGAAATGTCTCCCAGAGGATCCGCGTCTCCGTGCATGGGATGCTGAAAATTACGAACAACATGCACTAAAGCGTCCACTGGCCTGATGTGATTCAGAAATGAATCTCCCAACTCCTGCCCCTTTTCAGTGGAGCCTGTCAAGCCTCCCACATCGACATAGTCCACCGTGGCTTCCGTGACCTTTTTGGAGTTGTAAAGCTGGCCGAGAAAGGCGAGTCGGGTCTCCGGCACCTTGACCACTGCCAGGTTAGGACCTCTCACTGGAGTGGAAAAATCCGCAACCTGAGCAGAACTGCTGGTGAGCGCATTGAATACCGTGGTTTTGCCGCAACCCGGAAGTCCGATGATACCTAATTTCATGTCTTGAGTCTTGAGCAGTGGTTAGAGTGGCCATTCGGAATTCAGAGCGAGGGTCGTAAGATCATGGTACTGATTTTGTTAATGGAAGTGGCTCAAAGGATTGGCGACCCGCACCCCGTGTGTTGAAATTCTTTGCTGCCCGTATGCTTTTGTGCTATGGATTTTACAATAGCGCTTCCTTACTATGGTGTCAATCAAATCGAAGTCTGGCATAGAGCATAGAGTTTCCCTTCAGAAATGCCATTTTGGAATTGCGGAAGGTAAAATGTAATTTATCTTTCGGACTCCCACCCTTCGGGCGGGTTCCCGGTTTCGCAATCCGCAATCCACAATAGTCCAGCTCCATGCCCCACACTCATCAAACAGTGAGGTTGAATACCATGACTTTGCAGCAAATGGTGAACGCCATCAAGGATCGGCCCGATTTCGCAAAGGTGGGCATGATCGCCTGTCACAATGGTGTGGTCAGGGCTACCTCGAGGGATGGCCGGGATGTCGAAGGGTTAAGGATCGAGGTCGAATGGGATGCTCTCCACAGTATTGTCCAAGAAATGAACCAGCGGTCCGGGATTATCGAAGTGGCCGTTCACCTGTTCGAGGGCTATCGAGAAATCGGGGAAGATGTGATGCTGGTTGCTGTGGCAGGGGACATCCGCGAACACGTTTTTCCGGTGCTGGAGGAGACGGTGGAGAGATTGAAGAAAGAGGTTACCCGAAAGGAAGAATATTTCGCAGATTAATTTCGGGAACTTCTGAAGGTGGATATGCACTTTGCTCAACTGCCTACATAATATTGAAAAGCAGGCGGTGAGGACGTTTGATGCTTGATGAAAACCGCAGAATTTCGAACAAGAAATATCGAATGTCGGAGTATTTTTATTTCTGCGGTTCGACATTCCTTGTTCGGTGTTCGATATTGAAGCTCCCTGTCCCGCTTCAGCCGGACTAAAGCGGGACAGGGAATCTTCGAAATGTTAGGAAGTGATTCCATTTTATTGTAGTTCGCTTGCTAACCCCGCAGCATACTACGGGGATTGCGCTCGCTGGAGCATTTTCAAATGTATTTGCGTCGGTTGGAGCCACAAACGACATGAATTTCAGGTAACCGCATACAGTTTTCCGAATAGGAGTAGTAGCCATGTATCTGGGATCTGAGAGACAATCAGCTAGTTCTTATGTCATCTATCAGGCCCAGAAGATTCCCACTGAGGATCTTTTCCAAATCCATACTGGGTAGATGAAGGGCTTCGACCTTGCGTAACTCGTGGCCGGGTGCGCCAAAGGGAAAATCACTGCCGAACAAGAGTCTTTCCGCTCCGTAATGCTGGACAAAGTGGCGCATATGCTCAATGGGGGCCAAGGCTGTGTCCGCATACGTATTGGGTCGCTGCCAGATGCCTGCTCTTTCCAGCGCCGGGTAGGAACCATTGAGAGCCCCGAGGTGGGGAATAATGATTACTGCCTGAGGTGCAAATTCTTCCACAAACTGGCAGGTATTTGCAAAGCTCTCTTCTAACACAATAGGCAAACGACGTTCGCTTATTTCCTGAATTATTTGCCCACAGCGGGGGTCTTTGTAGTTATAGACGGGCTCATTGTCGTGGCGATGCCATTTGATCCCGCAATATCCCTGTTGGAGTTCTTCAATGGCGAAGTCGTTCCAAACAAACAAATATGGGAAGATCGACTCAGTTCGCGTTGCCAAGTCAAGTATATAACGATTTGCAGCCCGCCTGGTCTGGATCCACTCCTCGTTGTCCTGGAAATTAAAATTGTATCGATCGTAGATATCTTCCACCGGAGCGAACAGACATGCACCGGTAATACCCGCATCAACGAGAAGTGGCGAAACCACTTCGAAGGGTAGATCTGAGTTCTGAATGCCACAGTGCATGTGGCTGTCAATGATCTGCATGTCAGTCATCCCCAAATTTCAGGGTGTCGGGTGTCAGGATTCAGGTGTCAGGTGTCAGGTGTCAGGTGTCAGGAAAGAAAAGCAGAGAATCCAGTAGCCAGTAGTCAGTAGCCAGTAGAAAAAGACATTCTTTACGTTTTTGTCTCCTGAATTCTGGATTCTGACTCCTGAATTCTTTCTCTATGCTCCATGCTTTATTCAACTACACAAACAGCGCACCCTTGCGCCTCACGTACTAATTCAGTTGAAATGCTGCCCAGGAAAAATTCCCGCATTCTGGACAGTCCACGTCGCCCCACAACTAGGGTCTCATAGTGACCGCGGTCCACTTCTTCCAGGATTGCGGAAGCAATTTCGCCTTCTTTTACCCCACACTTGGATTTGATCTGTTCTGGTTGCACCCCAACCAGCACCAGCAGATTTGTCGCCTCTCCAAAAAAACGACCCATCTTATCTTCGTCTTCTAACTGCCAGTACAAGTCGACCAGGTCAGCCCGCTCACCCTTACGGGCATCTATGGCTTTGATTTCTTCTTTATTCAAGCTCATGCGGGAGATAGCCGGGAGAACATGGAACAGCATCAGCCTTGCCTCCGCGTTCGATGCAAAAACACGACCCGCATACTCAACCGCTCGCAGTGAGTTTCGACTGCCGTCTACCGCGATGAGAACGTTGTGTAGCATGAAGTCTTACCTCCTACCACTCTTGGCTTGACCGTGACCGTATCAAATAGGTTTCGCTAACGGCTATAAACTGTTTAAGAAGTCTGCTATTTTTCTGAAATAATTCTGACCTCCGACAAAATACGTGTCATTGTGACCGGCACCTGGAATAACTACAAATTCTTTGGGATTCGGAGCCGCGTCATAGAGTGCTCGGCCAAGGCGAATGGGTACTATCTTGTCATTGTCTCCATGAAAAAACAGGACTGGCACCTGCACCCCGCCAATCTCGCCCACGGCATTCAGACGGTGTTTGAGTAGACGTTCCGCAAAGGGTAGAGGGTAGTGAGCTCCCGCCATGGCTCCCATGTTCGTAAAAGTTGATTCAAGGATGAGCCCATTACAATGCTGTGTAGCCCCGACATGAGTAGCGGCAATACCTCCCAGCGATCGCCCAAAAACAACCAGCTTGGCCTTGTGTTGGTCAGCCCACTTTCTGGCCACCTGGTAGGCAGCCTCCGAGTCGATATAAAAGCCCTTTTCACTTATACTGCCGTCGCTCTGACCATAGCCCCGGTAATCAAAAATGAAGACGCTGATACCTCTCTGATTGAGCA
Source organism: Deltaproteobacteria bacterium (assembly GCA_022340745.1). Classification (GTDB taxonomy): domain Bacteria; phylum Desulfobacterota; class Syntrophobacteria; order BM002; family BM002; genus BM002. The sequence goes on along the minus strand of JAJDNL010000241.1, from coordinate 11,295 downwards.
AACGAACGTTGTCCAAACGGTGAGAGATGTTACCGGCATTGCCATGACAAAAAAGGAGAATATAGCTTGAGGGCGACGCGGGAATCAACCATCCGTGTAATCGAACAGAGTCGCTGCTGGTGAACCAAATATCCTCGAAAGGGAGATCAAGATCAGCAGGAGTCTGTTCAATCGTGGTATCAGGGAAAAAGACCTGTTTTTCAACAAACCAGTTCCAACATCCGCTCAAAAAACTCAAAACAAATACTCCCAGTAGTAGGGCAAGAATTCTCAGGAGTCTAATTATTACTTTCTTAATGGCCATGTGCTCCAGGCCGGAGCGCTCCGCGCTCTCCTCGTTGGCGGATGCAGAAAGGCATTGATTTGCCCCCCTCACCCTGACCCTCTCCCTCCAAGGGTGGAGAGGGAGATTTTCTGATCACAACAATCGACCTTTTGGTGTTCTCTGCCTGCTGTCCGCTGCCTGCTGCCTGCTAGAGAATGCGCTATGCTCTCTGCGAGAGGCGAAGCCTCTCCTCATATTTCCTTAAAAACTTTCGCCAATGACTCGCCCGCCACGTGGAGCTTCCATTCGTTCAGATAACCAAAGGGTGTCACAGTGACCGAATAGCCGCTCCTCTCTAACCGAGCTTGCGCCGTGTGAATGAATCCCTCAGCAAAGTCAGCCGGTGCCTTGCTACTAGAAAGATGATTGAAGGAATGCAAAACTACGCTCTTGGAGTCGAACTTCCCAGCCAACCATTTGATGTTTTTTATAAATTTAGTGAGAACTTTTGCACTCCGTTCAAGGTCCTCAGCCTCAACATGGTAAAAGACTACAACGGCATTATCGCAGTCGGCCTCCAGGTTCTGATCGGGTACATGTTCCAACACCTTTTGGTAGGTCTTGAACCAAAAAGACGGCGCGTAGAAAAGGAGGAGCTTCATCAGGGTGTGTGCCTTTACTCTGCAGAAGAACTATTTACGCATCATACAATGCTCAAAAGGGGGGGTCAACAGATTGCAGATTGTAGAATGAAGATTGAAGATTTAGAAACTGACTCCGGGGATATGTCTGTGAAAGTAGAAAAATTGTGCTCCGCCAGGTCATCTTTGACTTCATGTAAATTCATCTCAATATGCAAGTCTGCAGAGTCATTGATTATAAATTCTGGATTTCGGTTTCTTATCTTAAATGCAAGAATCTTAAATCTACAATCTGCAATCTCAAATCTGAAATCTAGGAGGGGTTTTATTTGATTTTTGCTCGATAGAGTCGCAGGCTGTTGGAGACTACGGTTATACTGCTTACTGCCATTGCTAGCGCCGCCAAAATTGGGTGCAATTGCCTGAGGAAGGTCGGCAAGAAGTCGAGGGGGTAGAGCAGGCCTGCAGCTACCGGAATGAGGATTAAGTTATAGATAAAAGCCCAGAAGAGGTTTTGTTTGACGGTTCTCATAGTGGCCCGGCTCAATTCAATGGCCCGGGAAACGCCCAGAAGATTCCCACTTGCCAGGATTACATCGGCAGTCTCGATGGCCACATCTGTTCCCGTGCCAATGGCGATACCTACATCAGCCTGGGCTAGGGCAGGGGCGTCATTGATGCCGTCGCCCACCATGCCAACCATGTGACCTCTGCCCTGGAGTTCCTTCACTTTCAGCGATTTTTCTTCAGGACGAATTTCAGCGACAATCTCATCTACATGCACTTGTTCTGCAATGGCTCTGGCTGTCTGAATGTTATCACCAGTGAGCATGACCACTTTTAACCCTTGACCACGAAGCTCAGCCACAGCCTCTTCCGACTCGGGTTTCAGGGAATCGGCAACCGCAATCAACCCTGCCAGTTCTTTTTCCACCACAACAGCCATCAAGGTCTTCCCTTGCCCCTGAAGGGTTTGGACATGTTCGTTTCCACCCACGATGTCGACACCCATCTCTATGAACCAGCCCGGTTTGCCCACATATACCAATTGCCCATCTATGCTGGCCTGAACCCCAAAACCACCGGATGCCTTGAAATTTTCAGGTTCGAACAGTTCCAAGCCTTGCTTTTCAGCTTCCTGCAATATTGCCCGGCCCACTGGATGTTCGGAACCCTTCTCCACGGAAGCGGCAATTCGCAGGAGTTCCCTTTCATCCTGCACTGGCGACCCCGCATTGAAAGAAATGACATCAGCAACGACGGGTTTGCCCAGAGTGAGAGTACCTGTCTTATCAAGAACAATCGTTTTCAGTTTGGTGGCTTTTTCAAGGGCTTCACTGTCTTTGAACAGGATACCTTTCTCTGCTCCTTTGCCGGTCCCGGCCATTATGGCAGTGGGCGTGGCCAGACCCAGAGCACAGGGACAGGCAATGATGAGGACCGCCACCAGCCTGATCATGGCAGGTACGAACTCACCGCCAAGGCTCCACCAGAGAATAAAGGTGATGGTGGCAATTCCAAGAACCCCTGGAACGAAAACAGCTGCCACCCGATCGGCAAGAGCCTGGATAGGAGCCTTGCTTCCCTGAGCCTCCTGAACCAGCTTTATAATCTGGGCCAGGGCAGTATCCTTTCCCACCTTGGTGGCCTGAAACTTGAGGAGACCTTCTGAGTTGATGGTAGCACCGATAACTGTGTCTCCGGTTTTTTTATCCACGGGAATCGGCTCACCGGTTAACATTGACTCGTCAACAGCTGAGCTTCCCTCAAGGATCACGCCGTCAACTGGGATTTTTTCACCGGGACGAACTACCACCACATCACCCACATCCACCTGTTTGAGGGAGACCTCTACTTCCTTGCCGTCCCTTATTATAGTTGCGGTTTTTGGGCGCAAACCCATAAGCTTGCGGATGGCGTTTCCCGTTCTGCCTTTGGCTCGCGCCTCCAGCATCTTTCCGAGCTTGATCAAGGTGATGATCACTGCTGAGGTCTCGAAATAGACGTGGCTACCGATAGCAGGGTAGAGCAGAACCGCCAGGGAATAGAAATAAGCAACCGAAGAACCCATAGCCACCAACACGTCCATGTTGGCGCTGCGGTTGTTGAGGCTCTTCCAGCCGCCAGTGTAGTAGTCCCAACCGGTGTAAAATTGGACGGGCGTTGCCAGGGCCCAGAAGGCCCAATTAACCCAAAGAGCATGACTCCACGCACCCAAGAGGCCGAAGTCCCTTCCCATGCTCCAGAGGAAAAGAGGTAGGGTGAAGAGAAAGCCGACTGCGAATTTTCTCGTTTGATCATCGATTTCGGCCCGCCGCGCCCTCTGTTCAACGTCCTCGTCTTCCCCGGTCTCATCTGGAGGGATAGCGTCAAAACCCGCCTTCCTGATTGCCGCAATGATCTCCTCAACACTGGTTACATTAGGGAGGTATTCAACAGCTGCTCTCTCGCTGGCAAAATTGACCGCTGCCCGCACCACCCCCGGAACTTTTTTGTTAAGAGTTCTCTCGATGTTCATGGCGCAATTGGCGCAGGTCATGCCGGTAATGGGAAGCTCAACCTTGGCGGTGGCAATGCCATAGCCAGCATCCTCAACCATTTTGACCAAATCACCAACCTGGACTTTCCCGGGATCATAAGACACTGATGCATGTTCCGCGGCAAAATTGACAGTCGTCTCCTCAACTCCCTGAACTTTTTTGAGGGTCCTTTCAATGTTCAAGGCGCAATTGGCGCAACTCATCCCGGTTATTGGGAGTGTGACATTTTCACTGGACATGAAAGTTCACTTCGTTCGTGGCAGAGCGCAAAGCGCAGAGCGTCTTCTTTTAGCACTCGACTCCATGCCCCGTGCGCTATACCCCATGCTATTTATGCAACGGACAACTGACGCGGGCAGATATGCCCGCTAGTCCGCTGCCGGATAATTGATCTCCTTCAGTGTGTCCTTGATTCTTTCTAACGTGGCCGGCGCATCCCATTCCAAAGTGATACTTTTGCTCGCAGGGTCTCCTTCTACTCTGGTAACGCCTTCCATCTCACTGAGCTCTTTTTTAATGCTCATTACACAGTGACCACAGGAAATGTTCGGTACCGATAATGTCTTGGTTTCCATTTCGACTCCTTAAAAACGCAGAGCGCAAAGCGCAGAGCGTATATTCTTTCCTCGCCGTGTTTAGTCACAGCATGCTGTCTGATGTTCACTGACTCCAGTTTTCTTGAACCAATCGTTGAATATGGCCCAGGCACAGCCTACCCCTGGTCGCACAGTGACGGCTTTGACCGGACAGTTCATGGCACAAGCCCCACACTCCATGCAGCCATCTCGATCCAAAATTTCCACAACTCCACCATTCACTGCTAATACCGCGTGCCCGCACACATGAGTGCACAGACCGCAGCCGGTGCACTTTTCACTGTCCAGCTCAAGCGTAACTACATCTTTCAGGTAACGAAACTCCATTTGGCTCCTCACAAAAACCTGCCCAGTAGTAAGGCCGCCCCCCCTGACACAATTGATAAGATAATCACTGGCACCGCAATGCGCATCTCCTTTTGCACACCAGAGAGAGAAGTGAAGGTGCTACAGCCCGTGAAGTTCATGGCAAAATATGCAGTAGTTGCCGGAGCTATGAGGAATAAACCGACAAGACTCGCTCCACTCCAGCTTGATGCCAAAGTAAGGCTGAGCAGCAAGGCCCACAGCAATCCCACCTGGGCACCTTTAAGAGAAAAAGCCCTGCCAGGAATCCAAGGGAGCAAAACCGGCGTAACCACTGCCCCCATCAGAAGCGCTCCCAGATACGTCAGCCCCGGTGTAAAACCCCGTGATAGGGCCCCAGCGATGCTGAACCCATCCTGCCCCAAGCCGCTTAGCAAAAATATAAGAAGCAGTACTACAAGTGACGCTTTCCAAGCAGTCACCAACTCCACTGGAGTCAAGACCAGACGATCCCAGAGTGAAAAACGTATCCGCCTGCTCTCCTCGGTAGCCTTGAGGCCATTGTCAAGGAACTGGGGCAAATCGCCGGCCCTCACCGGTCCATACCTGACCCGAAACCCGGTTGCCTTTTTCACTTCATGTGCCGCCACTCCAGGGGCTCCAAGCTGGGGCAGGATTATGATTTTGTGGTTTACTACTCGCTCCAACTGCACCTTCTGGATGCGACTTACCAGCTCTGAGGTTCCAAAAGTCCTTTTCCCGGCAGCACACCAAACGTTGATGCCAAAGGTCTCCAAAGCCAACAACCAGAGGTTTCTGCCTGAAAGCTCACGACGAAGCAGATCAAAACTCAGCTTGTAGTTTGCAGTAACCAGAACCGGAGAGTCAGAATCGGGCTCGCCAACAGCATACAGTCCGGCTGGAACCGAGTAGTGCATTCTCCTGATACCCCATCTAACTCGGCAACCTCCCAGCTTGTCTTTCAGCCCCATGTGCGTTGAAATACGAGCAACTTTGCCCACAGGACTCTGTTTCCAGCCCTTGAACCAGGCAGCCTTTTCATCCACCGCTTCCCCGCCGGGGAAGGTTTCGGGGCCTCAGCACGCCTCGGTTGTTTGCGGTTGCAGGCCAGCAGCGTCGCAACCTGACGTTAAAATCTCTTCTTTCATGCTGTAACCTCACCTCATCACTTGAGATGCTGGATCAGATCATAGTTCATCAGCTGATCACCTTTAAATTATAACAGATAATTCCTATTTGCAACGTGGGAATAAGGGGAGGGACGATTTCGGATTGCTGAATGAAAGGTTTCAGGTGTCAGGTTTCAGGTGTCAGGAATTCAGATGTCAGGGAATTACAGTCGCCGAACTTTGACTTTAGTTATTGGGATTCGGGAAGTAGAAAAAATACTGAAGTCAACCATCTCACATCACACATCTCATATCTCACATCTCTCACTCTTCATCCAAGATATGGCGAACTGTGGTGAGCATATGGCTTACATCGAAAGGCTTACCCACAAATCCCTTGGCCCCGGCTTCCACGGCCTCTTGCCCGGGACCATTGACGGAATAGCCGCTTACGATGAGAATCTTCGCCTGTGGATTTATTTTGAGAATTTCCTCATAACATTTCCTGCCGCCCATTCCAGGAATCACCAGGTCCAGAATGACGAGATCAATTCTTGTTTGCTCCTTCCGGTAAAGCTCTAAGGCGCCTTCTCCATCGGTAGCCGTAATAACCTTGTAGCCTACATCAGTCAGCAGCTCCACTCCCAGCTCTCTGATATACTTCTCGTCATCCACCAGCAAGATGGTCTCATCACCCCCTTTGAGCTGGTCGTCTCCTGCGCCTGCTTCCCTCCAGTGCTCACCCTGTACCAGGGCAGGTAAGTAAATCTTGAATGCTGTGCCAGTGTCGAGTTCGCTGTAGCATAAGATATAGCCCTCGTGGGTCTTGACTATGCCGTAGACCATGGCCAATCCCAAACCTGTTCCCTTGCCGACTTCCTTGGTTGTGTAGAATGGCTCGAAAACATGCTCGACAACCTCTTTGTTCATGCCGTGGCCAGTGTCTGAGATGGTCAACAACACATACTCGCCTGGCCTTGCTCCCAAGTGTGTTTTGCAAAATTTCTCATCCAGGGTGGCTCTTGCAGTCTCGATGATGATTTTCCCCCCATCGGACATGGCGTCCACAGCATTCACCGCCAGGTTCATAAGCGCCTGTTCCACTTGAACAGGATCAGCACTGACAATTGTCGGGGCCTTATCCAAGTGGATCTCTATCTCAATCATTTTCGGAATGGTTCGCTCCAAAAGATTCTTGACCTGTTCTACCTCTTGATTCAGGTCGAGCGGCCGCCTTTCGCTCTGCACTTTTCGACTGAAGGTAAGTAGCTGCCTGGTGAGTTCAGCACCTCTCTTGGCTGAACGGTGAATCTTTTGGAGTGCTTCGTGGTGCGACGGGTCTTCATTTACCCCATGGATAAGCACCTCAGTGTAGCCCTGAATGACCTGAAGCAAATTATTGAAATCGTGGGCAATGCCGCCAGCCAAAGTGCCCACTGCTTCCATCTTTTGCGCCTGCAGCAATTGGGCCTCCAGAGCTACTTCCTGGGTCACATCGCGATTGACGGAGACAAAGTTTACAATGGCTCCTGAGTCGTCCCGAATGGGCGAAATTGTGGTCTCAAACTGGCGAAGCGATCCATCCTTCATCCTATTGTCTATCTGACCAGCCCACCCCTTGCCGCTACTGATTGTTCGATACATCTCTCTGTAAAAATCCTCGTCGTGGGTGTCACTCTTGAGAACACGGAAATTCCGCCCGACAATATCTTCCCTGGTAAAGCCACTGAGTCGTTCGAAAGCAGGATTGACGTATTGAATGGTTCCTCGTTTGTCCGAGATAATAACGCTTTCCGCAGCCTGATCCACAGCAGTTGCCAGACGAATTCGTTCCTCCACCGCCTGCTTGCGTTCGGTTATGTCCAAAATCATTCCAGATATGGAATCTCCCTCCAGTGCGCCGGTCATAATGACATTCTTTACACCGCCGCTTTTCGTGAGGAGATCCACCTCGAAATCATTGATTTTTCCTGCTTGTTTTAGGGTCTTGATAAAGATATCTCTGTCTTCGAGATTACTGTATCTCGCAAGAACTCCTACTGATTTCATATCTTCAAAAGATTCAAATTCCATCATTTTTATTAATGCTTCATTGACATAGAGAATGTTGCCCTCAAGGTCGGTCTTATAGACTCCAACCAGGGCATTATCTACAAGATTTCTGTATTGTCTTTCCGAATCTCTCAGCGCCTCTTCCGCCTGCTTGCGCTCGGTTATATCTTTGTAGACTGCATACACGCCTATCCGCTTGCCATTAAAAGTGATCGGATATCCGAGGATGGAAACGTCCACCAGGCTACCCCCTTTGCGCTTGCGTACAGTCTGTTTTTTGACCACCTGACCTTGGAGAGTTTTCTGGGTTAAACTTCTCGCTTCATCAAGCAGATCTTCGCTTACTATGAGGTCATTGATTGGCCTTCCTTTAACTTCCGCGACAGAATAATGAAAAAGATTTTCAAACTCCTTGTTAATGTCTACAATTCTGTCTTCACCATCCAGTATTACACTGGCTTCCGGAGAATTATTGAACAAGTGTTGGAAGTAGGTTTTCTGCAGGCTAAGCTCCTCCTCAGCCCGCTTGCGTTCTTCGATTTCCTGTCGGAGTTGCTCGTTGGTCCGAACTAGTTCAGAGGTACGTTCTACCACGCGTTGCTCTAATTCTTGGTTGAGTTTTCTGACTTCTTCTTCTGCTCGATTGCCTCCGCTGCTGTCCCGAATAATGGCTCTTTTCCCTTCTCGGTAAAGGAGGACAACCAAGATAACAATCGGAAAACTCACACCCAAGATTGCTGCTGAGCCCGTGAGGGAGTAACAGAGGTAGCCAGCCACAGATGCGGAAAGGAAAGCCAATAGAGCCAAAACTGATAGAACTGTTCGGATTTTCATTTCAAGCTTTTGCCCTTGCAAAGAGCGCAAAGATATCTTCTCAGAACCCCAGATACGGACCGAGGATCACCGTGTATAAACCCAACATTTTGCTGTTGGTCTCCTGGTATCTCAGAAAGAGATTTTCTAGTAATAGGAGCACAAATCGTGCCAACGAAGGAAGGACATTTGAGATTGCAGATTGGAGATTTAAGATTTGAGATCGATCCATGTCGAAACTATAAAATTCCGCAATCCGCAATCCACAATCCGCAATGAAAAAACCCCATCCCCCAAGCTGGAGGACAGGGTCTTTTGGTCACTTTGCTGTTGTTGGTTTGTGCTAGCCCCTTATTTGTACTTGTCAAAGACCGCAGCAGGTCTGGTGGTATCCCCGGTGGCATTGGGATAGTCGGTGGCCTTATAAGCTTTTTTGTTCTGCGCAATCAGATCACGGGCTTTTTCCATGAAGCTGTTGTAACGTTTTTTACACTCATAAAAGCCATGCCACCAGGCATAGTCCGGTGCCATCATGGCAGCGCCGAATCTAGCTCTGCGGCCCTCGTGGTGCCAGAGTTCATAATACTCCACTTCGAGTTCTTCATCGAAGAACTTGGTCTTGTCAAGCAGACCCTTTTCATAGAGTTCGCCGAGCATCTTCTTCGCTGGTTTGAAATATACCTCGTTGTACTCTTCGTTTACCTTGTCGTACATGGCGAATTGGCCGTCCACCCATTCGTCGCCGTGACACTGCTCGCAGATCTGTTTCATCTTCTCTCGTTCAGCCTCATGGTTAACCTTGGCGGGAAAAGGCTTGAAGTCCTCCGGCCGAATGGACAGCGGGGCTTGAGACTCCCAGGCCAGCCTCTCGGTCACATCGTGGCTGGTGAGTACCGTTCCTCCGCCAGACATGTGGCAGACTGCGCAGGTCGGTGCTCGAAAATCGACACCAGCAGACCAGGTGCCCGGTGCAGCATTCCAGTTGTATTGCTCACCGAAGGCTGTATAGATGTCTCCGTGTTTGGATTCCATGTAAATTTCTATCTGCGGATGATCGGGGCCAAGGTGACACTGGCCGCAGGCCTCCGGTTTCCTGGCTTCCATCACTGAAAACCGGTGTCGGGTATGACAGCTAGTGCAGCTCCCCAGGCTGCCGTCCATATTTACTCGTCCCACCCCAACGTTGGGCCACGTCAGTGGGTCCAACTCACCGTCTTTGGTTTTTTTGACCACTGTACCGTGGCAGTGGAAGCAGCCGCTGGCTCGTTCGAAATCGCTGTTCATTCCCTTGTTGAGCCAGGGATCTATCTGCCAAATGATGTACAAAGTGTTGGAGTGCTTGCTCCTGGCATACTGTTTGGCCTCATCAGGATGACAGCGGGAACAGTCTTTGGGTGTGACAACAGCTGCCACCGGAACCCGGTAGTCTTTGCTGCCATATTTCATGTCACGCCGCTCGTACTGCTTGTAATGTTCTTTGCTCACGTCCTTGTCAAACGACTCGGCCTTGTGGCAATCGTAGCACGTAACATTGGCGCTGGCATGTCTGCTGTTGGCCCAGTCGCCAAAAATGCCGGGGTGCTCCACCTTATGGCACTCAATGCAGGCCACCGCCTCCTTGGGCATGCTGCGCTCTATCCTGAACTCCTTGGCCTTGGGCAGGTTCTGGGCCTGGGCCACAACTCCACCGATCACAAAAAAGCAAACCACTCCTGCAATCAAAGCCGCAGTAATCAGATACTTTTTCACTACTTCACCCCCTTTCTTGCGATACATTAAAATCAAAGCCTCTTTAGTCGTTAGCCTTCTTTGCAAGCCGTGTTCTCGAGCCGGTTGTGAACCGCACACTACTCAGGGGAAATAACCGGCTGCGCTCGGCAGTACTTTTTGCCCAAGCGCTAGAGACCTAAACCTCGGTAGGTTTCCTTGTATTGTTTGTAGTCGTAGACCTCTCTGGGGTTGTGAACCAGATTCCTGTGACAATCAACACATTTCTTTTCATAGCCGGGCCTGGCATAAACCACGTCACGGTGAGCCAGCATGGCACCGCGTTTATTCGGGATGTAGAGAAGATTGCGATGGCATTTCTGGCACTGGTCGTTCGTAAAGGAGGCGTAAGCTTTCTGCCGCTGTTCCTTGTGGTTATACTCCTTCTGAAAGAAGTGGACGAGAACATCCTTGGCGCCGTGAAAGGTCTTGGCATAGAAAAATTGGAAGGTGTCATGCGGGGCGGGCAGATGGCAGTCCATGCAGTCGGCCACAAAACCCTGCTCGTTATTCACATGGGATGAAGTTTTCCAGGTGTTGTAGGCAAACTGGATCTCATGGCAGGTGGCACAGAACTGCGGAGTTGTGGTACGGACCATGGTGTAGTAAGTGAGGCTGAAGAGCGGAAAGGCGATGATGATACCTATGACAATGAAAATGGCGGGCTTGATAAACTTTTTCATGGTTGCGTCCTTGCAGCAGGGTTTAGGGTTTTAATTCCTTGGCCTTAGGGTCGCAGGTTTGCACTAATAGAACTCTGCTGCCGCAGACCTGACCTCCGCCTCAGGATCTTGCACTGACTTTTGAGTTAGAATCTCTGGATATTTTTAAAAATGGTATGTGTCGATGTATATCAAGTTAGTATCATAACTAAAATAAATCCGAGAATAATGAAATTGTCAAGCAGTTATTATGAAAAAAATTCTCAAGCGCATCTTCGCAGAGCTTGCATTTTATTAGATAAGTTCCAATTTTTCTCGTAACCGTAGGGAAAGACTTCTCGTTGCTTCGAAAGCCTTTTCCACCGTCTTCTCACCGTCAGGGTTTACCAAGCAGCAGGTGGCAGGGGAGAGCATACTGCGGGAAAGGAGAAAGTCCCGGTCAATACCCTTTTTGTCCAGGGCAGCCCAGATTTCGGCGAGTCTTTTTTCCAGGCTATCCAAAGTCTCTTCTTCAAATGGCTCA
>JAJDNL010000235.1 GCA_022340745.1 Deltaproteobacteria bacterium | reverse complement strand
TGCAGGCTATAGGTTCTTTTTGGCAGCTACCTGAGCGGTAGCCAGCAAAGTAGGTCGGTGGTCGGTTAAGAGAAAAAGCCGCTCAGGTTAGACAGGAGCGGCTTTCTAAGTCAGTGATGGTCGGGACGAGAGGATTTGAACCTCCGACCCCCTGAACCCCATTCAGGTGCGCTAGCCAGACTGCGCCACGTCCCGACAGGTTTGAAACCTAACACCATGCGGGCACAGTGTCAAGCAATCTAGTAAGCAGTAAGCGGTGAGCAGTGAGCGGTAAAGAGTTGAAGTCGCTGAAGCCGTTGAAATCTTTAAAGTCGTTACGCTTGTTAATTAGTCAAATAGTTGATTCGTCAAATGGTCGAAAATTATCCAACTACCAAATTAACTATTTAATGATTTTACCAATCAACGAATTGACTTATCGCTATGCGCTTTGCGCTCTGCGCTAGGCGATATTCATTGCTTCTAATTTATTCTTAAAATACTCAATAGTTTGGCTCAGGCCCGTTTTGAAGTCGATTTCAGGTTCCCAATTCAATTGAGTCTTGGCGAGGCTAATATCAGGACAGCGTCTCACTGGGTCATCAGGAGGCAAGGGCTGGTGTTCCATCCCAGCAGTTGAGCCGGTAGTCTTGATGATGCTTTCTGCCAGCTCCGCAATGCTAATCTCTTGGGGATTACCAAGATTGACCGGGCCAGTGAACTCGTCGATTTCCATCATTGCTATCATACCCCTGACCATGTCGCTCACGTAGCAAAAGGATCGGGTGTGGTTGCCGTCACCATAGATAGTAAGGGGCAGTCCTCGCAGCGCCTGGGTTATGAAGTTGCTCATGACTCGACCGTCGTTGAGAGCCATCCGCGGTCCATAGGTGTTGAAGATGCGGACAATGCGGATGTCCACCTCATTCTGGCGGTGATAGTCCATCATCAAAGTTTCGGCCACCCGTTTGCCCTCATCATAGCAGCTCCGTAGCCCAATGCAGTTGACGTTCCCCCAATAGGCTTCCGGCTGTGGGTGCACCGTTGGGTCTCCGTATACCTCTGAGGTAGAGGCCTGGAGGATGCGGGCCTTCACCCTTTTGGCAAGCCCGAGCATGTTCAAGGTTCCCATGACGCTGGTTTTTACCGTCTTTACGGGGTTGTATTGATAATGAACCGGTGAGGCAGGGCAAGCCAAGTTGTAGATCTGGTCCACCTCGAGGAGAATGGGATTCACTAAATCGTGACGGATGAATTCAAAGCGGTAGTCACTAAATAAATGTTTGATATTGTCCTTGCTGCCGGTGAAAAAGTTGTCGAGGCATACCACCTCATTACCTTTCTCCAGCAATCTTTCGCAGAGATGACTACCAATGAAGCCAGCCCCGCCAGTAACAAGAATCCTTTTCGCCATATTTCACTCCGTGAGCGGGAGGCGCATAGCGCAGAGCGCATGGCGCTTAGCGTTCAGGTAAACGGTAAATGGTGAACAGCAAACCGAGCCAATTCGTTGTTTTCACTGTCCACCGTTAACCGTTTACCGTTTACGATTCCAACCAGCTACTGAAGTTCTAAGCAATTATTGTACCTGTGCGAAGCCACAGAGTTACATGGTATGGATCAAAATTTAGGATCTTGATACCAGTTCCAGGCGGTGGAAATAATCTCTTCCAGTGAATAGTGGGGATTCCACTTCAGTACTTGCCGGGCCAGATCTCCGGAGGCCACCAATTCCGGAGGGTCCCCGGGACGTGGTTCCACATCTCGATGTGGGATGGGTTTCTGACAGATCTGTTGGCAGAGCTCTATGACCTCCCTTACGGAGTACCCACTGCCTGTGCCCAGGTTGAGGCAGATGCTCTCCGCCCCTGAGAGCAGATAGCTAAGGGCCAGAACGTGCGCCTCCGCCAAATCACACACATGTACGTAATCACGCACACAGGTGCCATCGGGGGTTGGGTAGCTGGAGCCAAAAATTCTCACCTCATCTCGATGGCCAAGGGCCGTCTGCAGCACCAGGGGAATCAGATGAGTTTCAGGATGGTGCGACTCGCCGAGACCCCCTTTGGGATCTGCGCCAGCTGCGTTGAAGTAACGCAGAGAAACATATTTCAAGCCATAGGCAGCGTTATAAGCGGCAAGGATCTGCTCAAAGAAATGTTTGCTCAAACCGTACGGGTTAATCGGGTTCTTGGGGTGGGTTTCTGGGATGGGAATTTCCTGCGGTTCGCCGTAGACGGCGCAGGAGGAAGAGAAAATAATCTTATCAACACCGGCCTTGAGCATGACATTGAGAAGATTGAGCCCGTTTACCAGATTGTTATTGAAGTATTTGTCGGGGGAGGTTACTGATTCGCCCACATAACAAAAGGCAGCAAAGTGGACAACCGCCTCAATCGGAAAACTTTCGAACAACGTGCCGAGGGCTTGCTGATCTCCCAGGTCGGCGTGAACGAAATGGCCATCCAAAACAGCCTCGCGATGGCCGTAACAAAGATTGTCCACGGTCACAGGTTCGTGGCCAGCATCCATCAATCTGAGTAAAGTATGACTGCCGATGTAGCCAGCACCGCCTGTAACCAAAATCATGATTAATATCCCGTAGCTATGGGGTAAATTCAACTTATTGAGGGCTTATTTCACATAAAGGGAAGACTGTCAACCCGGATATTTCCTGAAAATGCTCTAGCGAGCGCATTCCCCGTAGCTTGCTGCGGGGTTAGCGAGCGCACTACAATAAAATGCTCAGGGTACCTTGCATTTCAAAGATTCCCTGCAGCGACTCAACCTGAGCTCGTGGTCGCAGCAAGTGATTCATGAAATATCCGGGTTAAGGGCTGACGGTGGCAAAGTTGCGCGGATTCAAGAAAATCTCCTTGAAGGCCCCTGTTGGTTTCGCTATAGTTGCGGCACAGTTCTTGTATGAGGAGGCAGTGATATGGCTCTAGCTGAGAAAATACAGGATGCTATTGAACGCTCGTCGTGGATTCGCAAGATGTTCGAAGAGGGAGCTCGACTCAAAGCTCTCTACGGTGCAGATAAGGTTTTTGATTTCAGCCTCGGCAATCCGGACTTGGAGCCGCCCGAAGGATTTCGTCAAGCGCTCCAATCAGTTGTTGCTGAGTCGCCCATTGGCGCTCATGGCTACATGGCCAATGCAGGATACCAGGAGACACGTGCTGCGGTTGCCGCATATGTGAGTCGAGAACAGGGGGTTGAAGTCAGCGCTGAGCATGTGGTTATGACTTGCGGAGCTGCGGGGGGACTGAACTGTATTCTGAAAACCCTGCTCGATCCCGGTGATGAGGTGATCGTTTCGGCACCGTATTTTGTGGAATACGGCTTTTATGCGGACAATCACGGTGGCCAGATACAGGTGGTTTCCACCCGGGAGGATTTTGCCCTCGATCTGGAAGCTATTGAAGCAGCAATTCATAACCAAACCAAGGTGGTTTTAATCAATTCCCCCAACAACCCTACCGGACAGGTGTATGATCGCGATTCCTTGGAAGACCTCGGGGAACTGCTACGCACCAGCAGTAGTAAATTGGGGAAAGATCTGTATCTCGTCTCTGATGAACCCTACCGGAAGATCGTCTATGACGGTGTCGCAGTGCCCAGTATCTTAGAAAGTTATCCAAACAGCATTGTGGCCACTTCCTATTCTAAAGATGTGTCCTTACCGGGAGAGCGTTTGGGCTACCTGGTGGTTCACCCAGAGGCAGAGCAGGCTGATGCATTAATTGGTGGTATCATTCTGGCCAACAGGATTCTTGGCTTTGTCAATGCTCCCGCCCTGATGCAGAGAGTGGTGCAACATCTGCAGGGAACCTCGGTGGACGTTGGTATCTACCAGACTCGTCGGGATAGGTTCTGCCAGGGGCTGAGCGATGCCGGCTATGAATTTATCAGGCCGCGGGGGGCCTTCTATCTGTTCCCCAAGAGCCCCATTTCTGATGACGTCGCTTTTGTTCGTTTGCTTCAGGAAGAAAACATCTTGGCCGTGCCCGGAAGCGGTTTTGGCGGTCCTGGATATTTTCGAATTGCCTATTGCGTTGATGAACAGACCATTGAAAGCGCCATGCCGGGGTTTGCCCGGGCACGGAAGAGAGCCCTTGGGAAATAGGCATGGGGCATGGAGCATGGGGCATGGGGCATAGAGAAAGGCGAGAAAGGAGTCTCAGGTTATTGGTGATGGGTAATGGGTAACTACCTATCACCTATAACCCATGACCTCTTGCCTGGAAAACACGATTTGAACGACTTCAACGAATGGAACATTTAACGAATGTACTAGATTTGCTCTCGGCAGTGCGGCAAGGTAAAATAAAAAGTTGTAGCCCTGAGAGATAGATAATGGAACCAAGTTACCTCAAAACACACAGCGAAGGCATTCTTCAAGAACGAATTGAGTCTGCTCTGGGGATTCTCGAGAACTGCCGTCTCTGCCCAAGACACTGTGAAATAAATCGTCTGGAAGGTGAGGTGGGCGTGTGCAAGACCGGGCGCCAGGCAATGATCTCAAGTTACAGCCCCCATTTTGGCGAGGAGGATCCCCTGGTTGGCAGGGGTGGTTCCGGGACAATCTTTATGACTCACTGCAACCTGGGCTGTATATTCTGCCAGAACTATGAGATCAGTCATCTGTCTGAAGGTGTTTCTGTAGGTGCGGCTGACTTGGCTCAAACGATGCTATCTTTACAGCGACGTGGTTGTCATAACATCAACTTTGTAACTCCCACCCACATGGTGCCTCAGATTTTGGAAGCTCTACCAGAAGCAATTGAGGGAGGTCTTCGGGTTCCGCTTGTTTACAACTGTGGGGGCTACGAGGAGGTGGAGACCCTGCGATTGCTGGCGGGGATCTTCGATATTTATATGCCGGATTTCAAATTTTGGGACGGTAAAGAGGCAGCTCGTTTCTGTTCAGCGCCTGACTATCGTGAAAAGGCTTGTGCGGCGGTTCAGGAGATGCATGAACAAGTGGGAGACCTCGTTTTGGACCAGGAAGGGATTGCCCAAAGCGGCCTTCTCATTCGCCACCTGGTAATGCCGGATGGACTGGCAGGTACGCGCGAGATTATGCGGTTTCTCGCCAACGAAGTATCCAGGGAAACCTACGTCAATGTCATGGGGCAATATCGGCCCTGTGGTGAGGCCCATGAATTCCCTGAGTTGAAACGTTCCATCACGGTAGAGGAGTATCGCGATGCTGTCACCATGGCCCAGGAAGAAGGAATTCATCGGCTCGACGAGCGCAAGTTGAGCCGATTGTTTCAATGGTTGTAATGGTAGATGAGAGAAATGTGATGAGTTTTCCGGAACGCGTTTTTGTCATAGGGGACATACACGGCTGTCTTGACAAGCTTGAGTTGTTGTGGGAGAGGATCGATCCGCGCCCCGGTCTGGATCAGCTCATTTTCCTCGGTGACTACATAGACAGAGGTGATGACTCAAGCGGGGTATTAGACTATCTGCTAGAGCTGAAGGAGATTTATACTGATACTATTTTCCTGATGGGAAACCACGAGAAAATGTTCAAGGATTTCCTCTCAGGGGTTGATCGAGCCCTGTTTATCTATAACGGCGGTGAATCCACCCTCAAGAGCTACTTGACGAAAATGGAGGACTACTGGGAGGGCAGGCAGGGAGTTTTGGATGAAGAAGCCCTGAATCAGTTGGTACCTGAACAGCACCGCACCTTTCTCGAGGAACTAGAACTTTACTACGAGACGGATGGTTACATCATGGTTCATGCCGGACTCAAATATGGTGTGCCCCTGGAGAAGCAGAGTTTGGACGACCTGGTCTGGATCCGAGAAGAGTTTATCTATTCGGAGGAGGATTTTGGTAAACGGGTGATCTTTGGCCATACTCCCTTTGTGCGGCCCCTGGTGCTCCCCAACAAAATTGGCATTGATACCGGTGCCGTGTACGGCAACAGTCTCACCTGTGTCATTCTGCCCGATATGAAGTTCATCAGTGTTTAGGGGTATAGAGCATGGAGCATAGAGCATGGGGCATAGGGGAAAGAGAAGATGTGGGATGTGGGATGTTGACGCTTTACCGTACAATGCGTACTGTTAAACGATAACTGTTGACTACGGGATTCTGACTTCTTGCTCTATGCTTTTATCGCACCGGACAACTGACATAAAGCCTTCCGCCTTCCGCCCTCTGTCATCTGTCCTCTGCCTATTGCCAGCTTTCTTTAAATTCGCAATTCGCAATCCACAATCCGCAATCTACGCACCGCTTACTCTCCCAATGTTCGCACCTTGATCTGTTCGCTCTTCTGACTCTCCAGACCGTCTTGGTCCACTGCCGTCAAGGTTACGGCATACTCGTCCTCTGGCTTCAGGCTATCAATGGTGAACTGGGTTTTATCGGTGCTACCGATTTTTTTGTCTACCAAAAAAGAGTGGAGGTAGATTTTGTATGTGACGATGTCCGGCTCTGGATTGGGCTTCCAGCGGAGTTCGAACCCATTTGCTATGCCGTGCACCTCCAGGCCGGTGGGTGGGTGGGGCAAGGGTTTGGTCGTGGCTTCAGCGCTGTCTGAAAAGTCACTCAGCAGCTTGTCTTCGTCCTCGGCTTGGAGTTGGTAGACATAGGTGGTTCCATTATCCAGTTTCACGTCCTCATACTGGCTCTGGTCTGGGGGCAGCTTCGTTCTTTCTTTGAACGGGCCCTCAGCCTTTTTGCGGTACAGACGGAAGTACTTTATGTCCTTTTCTGGATTTTGATTCCAGGCCAACACTATCTTGCCAGGTAGTCCACCCTGGGCGCTGAGGCCGGTTGGTGTTGTGGGTCGTGGCTTGGTGGTAGCAGAGGCTACTGCACAGGGATCACTGTTGACATCCACCTTATTGTAAGATGTGATCATGTAATAATACGTTGCGTTGTCATCTAGGGGGCGATGGCGCTCTCCCTTATCCAGATACTTGGTATTTTCTCTCCCTCTAACCTTGGCGATCTGCTGGAATTCACCTGCCTCTACCTTGTTCCAATAAACGTAATAGCCCTCCACCTCTTCTTCGGGGCGAACCTTCCAGGAGAGCTTTACCCGTTTTACTAGACCGCTTTCTGCCCTCAAACCTTCCGGGGTGGGCGGCTTGCCCCTGGTGGTGGCTGAGGCGATGTCTGAGAGGCCGGTTTCGCGCCCTTGATTGTCGTAATGGGTTAACCGGTAGTAGTAGGTAGTGGCATCAGAGAGGTTTTGTTGATCGACAAAAGAGACCTTGCTCGTGCTGGACAATTCCCCAATTCGCTCGAACGTACCCTCAGCAGCTGTGTTTCTGTAGATTCGATACCCTTTGATTT
>JAJDNL010000208.1 GCA_022340745.1 Deltaproteobacteria bacterium | reverse complement strand
CCGCACGCCTATGTGCCGGAGCGAAGGCCGCCGGAAAAAATGCGGTTCTGATAGAGTACGGATGTTGTATCCGTTCCTGTGCCACGATTCAGAGTGAACCGCGGCACCTTACCTCAAATATCCCACAGGTATAAAACCCACCCGATAGCTAATTGTAGTCCCGGAAACCTGATACTTTGGGCCAAGTCGGAGTTTGCAGAGGTTTCAGTGTTCAGGACAAATGGAGGTTTCAGTGTTCAGGTTTCAGCTTTGATGTTTTTTTCCCTGACACCTGAAGCCTTTATATTTGGTACTCGGAATTTCATATTTCAATACTTCGTTACTCCAACAGACTCCAGCATCGAGAAAATATTCAGGTAAGGATGTGCATGGCAATGAGTAAAAGAAATAAGGTCATTATCTATATAAAGTTATTGGCAACTGCCATTTTCTGGGGGGGGACCTTCATTGCCGGGAGGGTAGTTGCACGAGACGTTGGTCCCTTCTCTGCGGCCTTCCTTAGATTCGCTATCGCCTCCATTTTTCTTCTTTTTATTACTTATCAGGTAGAAAACAGGCTTCCTCCGGTGAGAAAAGCACAGGTGATTCCCCTGATTCTGCTCGGAATGACCGGAGTATTCTCCTACAATGTTTTTTTCTTCAAGGGTCTCAAGATTATCCACGCCGGCAGAGCCTCCGTGATTATTGCCAGCAATCCCGTCTTCATTGCTCTTTTTGCCTCTTACCTTTTTAAAGAAAGATTGAATTTGACTCAATTTGCCGGAATCATCCTTTCAGTAAGCGGAGCAATCGTTGTGATTTCGAGGGGCAACCCCATTGAAATATTTCAGGGAAACGTTGGCATGGGCGAGGTCTTCATTTTTCTCTGTGTTATGAGCTGGGTAGCCTATTCCTTACTTGGCAAAGCAGCGATGAAAGACCTATCCGCCCTCGTTGCAGTATCGTACTCCTCCGTAGTAGGCGCAGTCGCCTTGTCTATTCCGGCATATCTAGAGGGTATCACTCAGCATTATTCTTTTTACACTGCAGTAGAATGGTTTGGTATTTTTTACCTGGGCTTTTTCGGCACCGTTCTCGGATTTGTTTGGTATTACGAAGGAATAAAAGCCATTGGTGCCACAAAGGCAAGCCAGTTTATTAATTTTGTTCCCATCAGTGCTGTTTTACTCGCTTTCTTCTTGCTGGCAGAACCCATAACTTCTTCACTGGTGCTTGGGACAATAATGGTTTGCACTGGGACATATTTGACCAATTGAAGCTCCCTGTCCCGCATTAGCGGGACTAAGGCGGGACAGGGAGTCTTCGAAATGTAAGGTATTTATTCCATTTTATTTTAGTTCGCTCGCTAACCCCGTAGTCCCGCTGATACGGGATTTCCGCTTCGCTAAGACAAGACCTGTCGACGAGCTCAGGTCGAGTCGCTACGGGGTTGTCGCTCGCTAAATCATTTTCAACTTCTGTCAAAAAAGAAATATAATGAATCGGCGAGTACCAAAGCTTTCCATGTCATCCCTTGGTCCATAACTTACTTCTGGAGAAATTGCCGTGCAGTATCCTCAGATTAAAACCACTCTACCCGGTCCGCGAGTACAAGAACTGATAGATGTCGACCGCCAGTTCGTCTCGCCCTCATATACCAGAATATATCCTCTTGTGGCAGAATCTGCTCAAGGGTTATGGATTCATGACCCTGATGGCAATATTTTCCTCGATTTCACTTCAGGCATAGCAGTCTGTGGTACTGGACATTGTCACCCAGAGGTTGTAGCAGCCATCAAGAAGCAAGCAGATAGACTTCTCCACATGTCGGGTACCGATTTCTATTACACTCCCCAAATCTTACTAGCACAAAAGCTCGCCAGTCTCGGCCCTGGCCCCGGAGCCTACAAGGTCTATTTCGGCAACTCCGGTGCTGAAGCGGTCGAGGCTGCTTTCAAGTTGGCTCGCTGGCACACCCGCCGGGAGCTTAATTTGGCTTTTTTTGGTGCTTTCCACGGACGCACCATGGGCGCTTTGTCCCTCACTGCCAGCAAAGCCATCCAAAAAAAGCACTACAATCCGCTGGTACCCGGAATCACCCACATTCCATATGGTTATTGTTACCGGTGCCCTTATCACCTCTGCTATCCTGATTGCGAAATAGCCTGTGTTCACTGGCTGGAAGAGACGCTGTTTCGTACCACAGTACCACCCGAGGAGGTGGCAGCCATATTCGTCGAACCCATCCAGGGCGAGGGTGGTTACATTGTACCTCCTCCAGAATTCCACCGGGAACTTTATAAAACAGCACAAAAGTATGGCATTCTCTACGTGGTGGACGAAGTGCAGTCAGGCATGGGACGTACCGGCAAAATGTTTGCCATAGAGCACTTCGAAGCCAGACCTGAAATTATTGCTTTGGCCAAGGGTATTGCCTCCGGTCTGCCCTTGGGGGCTATGGTAGCCCGTGCAGATATTATGGACTGGGAAGCGGGCTCACATGCTTCTACTTTTGGGGGTAATCCGATCTCATGCCAGGCGGCTCTCACCACCATCCACCTATTGGAGAAGGAACTTATGGCCAACGCCACAGTGAGGGGGGAACAGCTTATGTCTGGACTCCGTGAGCTACAGCAATCCTTCGAATGCATAGGTGATGTAAGAGGCCTCGGCCTGATGATTGGCGTTGAGCTTGTTAAGGACCGAGAAACCAAGGAGCGAGCTGGTGATTGGCGCGATCAAGTTATCCAACAAGCGTTCCGCAAAGGTTTGCTTCTCTTGGGCTGTGGCCAAAACACTCTCCGCATCTGTCCGGCACTGACGGTGACCAGTCAAGAAGTAGATGTATTTCTGAGCATATTTGAAGAGAGTCTGCGGGAACTATTTAAATAGCATGGAGCATGGGGCATGGAGCGATTTGGGATTGCGGAATGAAGTTTTATTGATATGTCACGGATCTTGAGCCGACCGAACTAGGAGTAATCTCATGAAAGCTATATTGAAAGATTTGGGTCTTTCGGATGTGAACTCCGGGGCAGGAACCGGCACCACCTGGCTCGAATGCGGGGGAGAGATATTGAAGTCAATCTCCCCCATCAACGGCCAGACAATCGGCAGGGTACAACAGGCATCACGGGCTGATTATGAAAAAGTGATTAGCCGGGCCGAAGAAGCCTTCAGAGAATGGCGCATGGTTCCAGCGCCCAGACGCGGTGATATCGTCCGAGAAATTGGCAATGCAGTGCGAGCGCGCAAGAAAGAGTTAGGGGCTCTGGTGAGCCTCGAAGTGGGCAAAATGAGGGCTGAGGCCGAGGGCGAAGTTCAAGAGATGATAGACATCTGTGATTTTGCTGTGGGACAGTCCCGCATGCTTTACGGCTTTAGCATGCACAGCGAACGTCCCAGACATCGAATGTATGAGCAGTATCATCCACTGGGTCCCATCGGGGTGATTACGGCTTTCAACTTTCCGGTGGCGGTTTGGTCATGGAATGCCATGATTGGCCTGGTGGCGGGAGACACAGTGGTGTGGAAACCTTCGAGTAAGGCAGCTCTTACTGCCCTCGCCCTTGCCAAAATTATAGAGAGAGTATTACAGGAGAATAGTCTTCCGGAAGGCATTCTGAATGTGGTCATTGGGAGTAGGAATGAGGTTGGAGAAAGGTTAATTGCAGATAACCGGTTGCCTCTCGTATCTGCCACAGGCAGCGTGGCTATGGGACGTCACGTGGGCCAAGTGGTGGCATCCCGGCTAGGAAAATCCCTGCTGGAATTGGGAGGTAACAACGCGGTAATCGTTAGCTCCCAGGCGGATCTGGATCTTGCAGTGAGGGCCATCCTATTTGGGGCAGTAGGTACCGCAGGTCAGCGGTGTACTACCATTCGCCGCGTTATCGCCCACAAAGAAATCTTTAATCCCCTTACCGAGGCTCTCATTCAGGCATACAAACAGGTGGTGATTGGTAATCCCTTGGAAGATGGCGTGCTCATGGGGCCACTGATCGATGGTGCAGCCGTAAAGAATATGCAAAAAGGTCTTGCAGAACTGCAAGACCAGGGCGGGCGGATACTCTATGGCGGGGAAATCTTATCCGGGGGCATCTACGATGTTGGCACCTACGTGACCCCGTGCATCTGTGAAGCCCAAAACGACTATCCCATCGTGCAAGAGGAGACCTTTGCTCCCATTCTCTACCTGATTCCCTATGAGAATTTGGCAGAGGCAACTCAATATCAAAATAATGTGCCCCAAGGGTTGAGCTCTGCAATCTTCACCAATGATCTCCATGAAAGTGAGATTTTCTTGAGTCACATGGGAAGTGACTGTGGTATAGCAAATGTAAACATCGGCACCTCCGGCGCGGAAATTGGTGGCGCTTTTGGTGGAGAGAAAGACACCGGAGGCGGTCGCGAGTCCGGCTCTGATGCCTGGAAGACTTACATGCGCAGGCAGACCTGCACCATCAATTGGTCCGGAGAGATGCCCCTGGCGCAAGGGATTGAGTTCGGTGTAGAGTAAGATGCCAGTTTCCAGCAGGCAGTAAGACTCAGCTCTTATCGAGCTTCGCGTCATATACCTTCGGCGTCATTAGGTCATTTATTCGCGCTCGCTGCGCTCCGCTCAGTCCCGCAAGCGGGTTCCCAGTTTCGCTTCGCTGTCAATTGTGGTCATTTGTTGTAACAATCTAATGACGGCCGTAAGGCCTAGTGACGGGCGCAGCCCTAGTGGCAACGAAGCGCGCAGGCGCGAAGTGTAATGACTTGTGGGTGTTTAGTTGAAAAAACTTTTGCTAAATGTGCTGTTTGACGGAACATCGCTGAGAGGTTGAGTTGCGAATATGGGCTTACTCTTCATAGACGGGAACCAAGCCGTGGCCATGGGAGCCATGCATGCGGGCTGCCGGTTTTTTGCCTCATATCCTATCACGCCTGCGAGCAATCTACTTGCGGCAATGCTCGACACCCTTCCAGCAGCCGGAGGAATTGCCTTGCAGGGCGAGGACGAGATCGCTTCTATCGGTTACTGCCTGGGAGCATCCATGGCCGGTATGAAGGTCATGACTGCCACCTCTGGTCCAGGCCTCAGCCTTTACAGCGAGAACATCTCCTTCGCCATTGCGGGGGAAATTCCAATAGTCATTGTCAATATCATGCGTCAGGGACCGTCAACCGGTTCCGCCACTCGGGGCGCAGACGGCGATGTGCAGTTCATGCGCTGGGGATGTAGCGGTGGTCTGCCAGTAATCGTCCTTGCCCCGGCAGATGTGAATGATTGCTTTACCCTAACGGTCCATGCTTTCAATCTTGCCGAACAGTTCCGTTGCCCGGTAATCATAGCTTCCAACAAAGAGATAGGAATGACCAGTGGGACTCTGGATATGGAGAGAGTAGAGAAACCAGCAGTTCTAGATCGCACCTTGCACGAAGCTGGTCCTTTTCTGCCTTTTCAAGTGAAACCTGGGGAGGACGTCCCTCCATTCCTTCCCATTGGCGGACCGATTCTGGTGAGGCAGACTTCCTCCACCCATGGACCAGATGGATACATTACAACGAATCCCTCTGAGATTCAGGCAGGGGTTGAAAGGCTGCAAAGAAAAATCGACTCTAAGGCAGAATCGTTTTCCTACTTCGATCTGGAAGAAAGAAAAGGGGCTCGCACCCTACTCGTCGCCTACGGCGTAACAGCGGGAGCCGCGAGAACTGCAGCTGCCGAGCTTTCTGAAAACCAAAATATTCCCGCGTCGCTCTTGATTTTGAAGACCTTGTGGCCGGTTCCGGAACAGGTACTGCAAGCTGCTGCGGTTGGAAAGGAACGAATTCTTGTAGTGGAAATGAATCTGGGCCAATACCTCCAGGAAATCCAGAGAGTTCTTTGCAACCAAAGAGTTGATTTTTATGGGAAAATGTCTGGTCAGCTAATCTCGCCCACGGAAATCATTGAGGAGGTGACTCGTGGATAGCCTCCTGAATTCCGATCGTCCCCCTGTCTTTTGCCCGGGCTGCTCTCACGACCGCAGTGTCCACACCTTAGACCGCGCTTTAAAAGAGATGGGCCTCAAGGGTAGTGATGTAGTTATCGTTAGTGATATTGGGTGTTCGGGACTATTCGACACATTTTTCAAGACCCATGCATTTCACGGACTTCATGGTCGAGCTCTTACCTATGCAGGCGGGATCAAGCTGGCACGACCTCATCTCAAGGTAATAGTCACCATGGGTGACGGCGGACTGGGCATAGGTGGGGCACATTTCCTTGCTGCTTGCCGCAGAAATCTGGATCTTTCCCTGCTGGTATTGAACAATTTCAACTTCGGCATGACCGGTGGTCAGTTTTCCTGCACCACGCCCGAACAGGCATCCGTGGCCTCCAGTTTTCTTAATGTTTTGGAAAAGCCGTTTGATGTGTGCGATGCTGCAGTATGCGCCGGGGCTCCCTTTGTGGCGCGCTCTTCCGTCTACCGCAAAGACCTTCCAGAACTCCTGGCAGCAGCCATAACCTTTGAAGGGTTTGCAGTTGTTGACCTCTGGGGCGGTTGCCCTGCCCGTTACCTAAAAAAGAATCCCCTCTCTCCCAAAGAGATCGAATCGGCCATAGAGAAACTGCCGCCATATCAAGGGGTTGTATCTACGAACAGGCGCAGGGAATACTCCAGCCATTATCGGGAAGAGGCCGCGAAAAAGACTGCCGGGGTGGACTGGCACGGTATTGAAAAGACCTTCGAGCCAACAGTCAATGAACGACGGGAGGTGGTTTTTTTAGGGAGCGCGGGGCAGCGGGTGATAACTGGAGGCACCCTATTGGGTCGGGCAGCCATTTCAGCCGGCATGAATGTCACACAAAAGAACGACTACCACATCACCGTCATGCGGGGGCCGTCGGTCACCGAGGTTATTGTTTCACCCCAAGCAATTACTTATACGGGGGTAGGAAAACCTGACGTGATCATAGCCCTTTCCAAAGAGGGCGTTCAGAAACGTTGGGGACTCTTTGAGAGAATGACCAAGAGGGGACGAATAATCCTGGCGGCAGGAGTTGAGATTCCCACCACCGATGCCCAAGTAGAGGAAGTAGCTTTCAAGGCTGGCGGAATCAAGAAGAAGGAGAGGGCTCTTGCGGCCCTTTATCTTATGGCTCGGGATCGAGACCCCATTACACCAGAGATGCTCGAGGAAGCGCTTCAGCAGAGTTTCCAGGGCAAGAGACTGGAGGAAGCACGCCTTGTTCTGGAGAAAGCCGCCACGGTCCTGACTCATTAGTAAAGGCAAATCATATAGGCCTTTATGGTCATTGGGTCACTACGCTTCGCTGTCATTCGTAGTCATTAATTGTAGGGACCTGATGACCTAATGACGGCGAAGCCAATGACCCAGTGACTTATTTCTGCCTGCTGCGATCTGTCTGCTGCCCGCTGGATCAGCTTCATGCTTTTCCTGCAAAAGCATCCAGTCCCGTAATATCCCTCCCGACGATCAACGTATGAATGTCGTGGGTGCCCTCGTAGGTGTAGACCGCTTCCAGATTTAGCATGTGCCGAATGACATGGTAATCCAGGGCGACGCCATTGGCGCCGAGGATATTTCTGGCGCTGCGGGCAATCTTGAGGGCCTCTGAAACATTGTTCATCTTGGCCAGTGAAATCTGAGCATGGCGCGCCTTGCCGTCGTCTTTCAACCGTCCGAGATGAAGGCAGAGCAATTGTCCTTTGGTAATCTCGGCAAGCATTTTGACAAGTTTGCGCTGCACCAGCTGAAAAGAAGCAATGGGCACCTCGAATTGAATACGGCTCTTGGCATAATCCAGGGCAACCTCGTAACAAGCCATAGCCGCCCCCACCGCACCCCAGGCAATTCCGAAGCGGGCTTCGTTGAGACACAAGAGTGCTGACTTGAGTCCTTCAGTGCCCGGCAAGAGGTTCGCAGCCGGGACTCTCACCTCGTCCAGCATGAGACCTGAGGTCACCGAGGCCCGGTGGGAATACTTGCGAGCGATGTCAAAGGCCTCAAACCCAGGTGTCCCCTTTTCCACCAAAAAGCCGCGAATCCCTTCCTCAGTTTGAGCCCAGATAACCGCCACATCTGCGATTTCTCCATTGGTGATCCACATCTTGCTGCCATGGATAATATAGTCACCGCCTTTGTTCGTGGCTCGAGTTTGTAAATTTCCGGGATCGGAGCCTATGTCGTGCTCGGTAAGACCGAAGCAGCCCACCTTCTCACCCTTGGCCATGGCGGGTAGCCAACGGGCTTTCTGCTCTTCCGTACCAAAGGCGTAGATGGGGTACATTACCAGCGAATTCTGCACCGAAACAAATGAACGCAGACCACTGTCACCCCGCTCCAATTCCTGACACGCTAAACCATAGTCTACATTGCTCATCCCAGGGCAGTCGTATCCCTGGATCTTGATACCCAGTAATCCCAGCTCAGCCAACTGGGGAATCAAATCCGGATCAAAGTAGCCCTGCTCGAAGTATTCTTCCACCTTGGGCATGTACTTATTGTCTATCCAACGTCGCACAGTATCCCGAACACTGCGCTCCTCTATGGTCAAGAGATCATCACAGCGGTAATAGTCAACTCCCTGGAATGGTTTCATGTTTATGCCTCCATATGTGAATGGTTCAGAGGTAGATCAAGTCTAATAGGGGTGGTCAGAGTCCAATGGCTTTGCTT
>JAJDNL010000180.1 GCA_022340745.1 Deltaproteobacteria bacterium | reverse complement strand
GGGCATGAAGAGTGATTTCGAATTACGGATTTGAGACAGATGAGGCTTCAGTATTTCCCGCTGCCGCTTCGCTTCGGACGGGATCTTCGACAGGTTTCAGATTCTCTGTCTGTTTTTCCTGACACCCGAAACCTGACACCTTGGGATTTGAGATGTGGGATATGAGATATGAGGGGGCATGGAGCATGGAGCATGGGGAAAAACAAATAACTACCTATAACGTATAACGTGTAACGTGTAACGTGTAACCTCTCTTACCCCTCACCGCTTACCATTTACGATTTCTCTTTTTTAACTGCCCTTTTCAATGCCGCACTGTG
Organism: Deltaproteobacteria bacterium; assembly: GCA_022340745.1. GTDB lineage: Bacteria > Desulfobacterota > Syntrophobacteria > BM002 > BM002 > BM002. Next base: position 10,580 of record JAJDNL010000180.1, on the reverse strand, counting down.
CACCTCACCGGCGAAGTGAACCGGGCTCTTACCATACATGGGATCCCAGTCAGAGGGGTCTGCAGAGCAGAAGTATTGTGTCTCCAGGCCAATGCGCACCTCTGCTTCCTCTACGGGCAATCCCTCTACCCGCTTGGCAGCGTCCCAGGTTGCTCCGCAAGGCGCACCTCGGCAGACACGAATGCGGGCGATCTTGCCGTTCGTTATCTCCACAGTAAACTCCGGCGCCCCAAAATATTCGCCATATTGACCCAGGCCGACCCGCCTGGAAAGACCGCATCAGGTTGGGGGGGTCAATGCCCCTTTTACCCGAAGTTTCTTCCCTGAGGCTACGATGGGAATGTTTCTAGCACGGCAGGCAACTGCAAGGTCGTGGGAGAGGTCTGGATGTTTCAAGAAATCTAAAATGAGGTCAGCCTGAATGTCGGATGGTAAGTAGTACCGCGTATCGTCCAGAATTGGAGGCAAGGCCACATCTATGGAGACTGTCTCGATGATAAAGCGCTCTTTTCCGTATCTTCGTATACCCTGAATCTTGCTTTCACCGCTGCCATTTTGTTGGAAGACCAGGATTTTTTCACGGCCGGTTTTCCGCTTGTTTTTTCTGTCACCTGAAGGAGAACAGCGTGTGTCTTTCCCGCTGGCCATTTGTTCATACCTCTTAATATAATTAAGCTGTCGGTGTGGGACAGGTGCTTCTCGTCGCTGTCCTTTATAATTTTCGCATACTGGGTCTCGAAAAGCCAACCTATGGCGCATAGCGAAAAAAAAAGAGTAAACGGTAAATAGAAAACGGTGAACAGTCGCTGAGTTAGGGGATAATCGCTTTACCGTTCACCGTTTACTGTTTACCGGACGCTCTGCGCTTAGCGCTTTGCGTCATGGGGGCAGCCCAAAGCCGGGTTCTTCACCGAATGGCTGGATCTTCGATGGGTTCGGATTTAGCTACTTGTCGGGTGCAATTATGCCAAACCGGTGTCGCTAAGGAGCTTCGACACGGCCTCGGAAATGATCTGCCGATCTTGGTCAGACATTTCAACAAAGTGAACCCCCACCCCAAGTGCCAGAACCTTCCCTGCCCAAATCACCTCAGCAGTAATAGTAAGGGGTGCCCCGGTTGGAGGCTGGATCGTGAGGGTAACGGATTCTCCTGGTTCAAGTGTCTGCTCACAGTGGATGTACGCACCGCCGACTCCAAGATTTCTCAGCTTGGCCTCAATGATATCCTGCCCCTTTTTGATGGTGACAGGCCATCTGATTTCGGCTCTCGGGGAACCGCGTCTTTCGGTGTTTGTATCCATGTTTTCTCCCCCCGGTATCGAAAGTCCTCCTCTCGCTAGTTGCTATTGATACAATTCACATTTTTCCCAAAACGTATCACTGATTTTACTTCTTGTACAACACCTGCGCTTTCCAAACAATGTTTTTCTTCAAGATCGAATATCTGATTCTTCGGGCTGGGGCATGGGGCATAGAGCATAGGGCATGGAGCATAGGGAACAATTCTAATAGGGCAAAAAAAAGGCCCCTCAGCAAGTAAGATTAGGATAACGACTTGGTGCCTAGGGGCCGGCCTAGATGGAGGGGATCGCCCTCCTCTAGTGAACTGTGATATTTAAATTACAAGCGCTCCGAATGTCAAGGAAAAATATGAAGAACAGTGAAGAAAATTCTGAGATTCTTTTAAAGTATGCCCTCGGTGGCGACTTTTTGGGGCTAGCCTCCTCCCAGGAATGGAAGAAAGGTGACGTTGTCTTTGTTCTTCAGTATCCTCTCCATGGAAGAAACCTTGTTGTTTACCGCCACCAGGATAGCATTTTCTGGAAACGGAAGTTCGGGATGATTTTTTTTGATATACGCCAAGACGTCAGCAACACGGGTTTTCTTTGGAAACCGGATTTGAATCCGATCGCTCTGGGCTTTCGCCCGCTGCAACCCCAAGAAGGTAACAGAGACGTACATTCGTTGAACCTCACACAAACAGACAAATTGGTGGTCTGAAATTCGAAATCCGAATATCGAAATCCTAAACAATGTCAAATTACCAAAATCTTAATGATCAAAACATTAACTCGTTTTGAACATTGGAAAATTTGAAATTCGGATTTGTTTCGTGCTTCGTGCTTCGGATTTCGGATTTATTATTGCCCGACCCTGAAGACTCTTTGCCATTGGACTTGCCGTTACTCCAGATTGCCATGGGCTTTAAGCAGTGCTTCCGCTTTTTCGTCTAATAGGTCAAATTTTTCCAGGGTTTTTGGTAACGGTACCCCCTGGGGGGTATATCCTTTGGCCTTGTAAACTTCGTCACAGAGCTTTTGATATGCTTGCCGCCTGAGGTTTAAGATAGCTTGATGTCTCTCTTCGGGAGACTCGGGGAGGGCAGCGTCTGTTTCGAGGTGCTCTCGTAACCAACCATCGTAGTAGTCGCTACGTGATTGGTATTCGTTGAAGTAAGCCGGTCCCATGGCCCTGAGTGGTATCTGGTCGAAATCTCTCGTTCCCTTTCCCTGGCGCACGTTTATCATCTTTTGTAAGACATGCAGCCTCTCAGAGTCATCGAGGATATCCTGAACACTCTTGTTCTCGCCTGTTGTGGCACTGTAGTACTGGGCATAGTAGGCAAGAGTTGGTTGGTTTTGAGAGGGGTTGTCAGTCTGGGCCGCTTCTGGATGGCGTACGTCAATCCAGGGAAGCTTGCAGAGCCCCACCGCATTAAACCAGGTGCGAATCAGTGGAAACCACTTCAAGGCGTCGGCCTTCATTTCAAAAGAGGGTATCTCATTATGAACCTGATCAATAAAAATCAGCCACGCCTCATCATGTTGAGGTCCCTTGAGGGAGAAGCCGTATCCGCCCTGTTGAGCCAGCGACTCTTTGCAAATGTACAGAGAGAATTCCAAGCCCTTGACTTCCATCCCGAACTTGCTTAGTTCGGACAGAGTGTCATCAATGGCTGTGTTTGTTCTCTCACCGTACTTTTCTGCCACCCACCTCTTTGCCCGTTGCACCCCTTGACCGCATATTTTGCCCAGGCCCTCCCCTTTGGCTGTTTCATGCAGAAGACGGTCAGCGGCGTCAATGTTGCCCCAGGATAAATCATAGCCGGTTTCTTCAACGGTTAAATATCCCCGCTGAAAGCACTCCATAAGAAATGCGGCTGTCACGCCCATAGAAATAGTGTCCAGACCGTACTCGTCACAGTACCAGTTATATTCCATGATGAAGTGAGGATCAAATATTCCCTGGCAGGTGACAGCTCCGAGAGTTTCGTATTCCGGACCATCAATACCCACCTTTCTGCCGGCCTGCGGCCCCCTGGTAAGGGCAACATCTTCAGCTCCTTTGGCGCAGGCCAGATTGCAGCCCATATAGCAGCCGTCTGGCACTTCTTTGTTGAAGTAGCGCTCCAGAAAAACGTCAGCAAAAACAGCGGGAGCATCAGTATGCTGACCGTATTGATAGTTATTTACTGGAAGTAAATGAAACTTGTTCATGTACTCAGCCAGAACGGGAGTGCCCCAGGCGCGCAGGTTGAGCTGTTTGGGATCTTGCTGGCTTATTACCCTTTTTAGTTCAGCCCCAGCTCGCTGGACTGACTTTTGATCTGCAGGATGATTAGCCTTGACTCGGGCCAGGCTCGAACGGACTATCACCGCCCTCAGGCCCTTAACTCGCATGACCGTTCCTGTTCCTCCGCGTCCGGCTTGTTTGCTGCGGATCCGGCGGCGACGCCTATCGTAAAAAAGGCTGTTGATAATCCCAAATCTGGCGTGCAAGGCACCATTGCCGGTGGTTACTGCAGCAACACTTTCTGTAAGCTCGCCACCAGTGAATTCTTCCAAGAGGGCCTCACCATATTCGAGTCCCCCTCCGTCAATTTCCTCGCCGAACGAGGGGGCTGTAGTGATAGTTACGGTGCCTTCATCGCCATCCACAATCAATACCACTTCTTTTTTGGAGATCCCATGAACAGCAAGGGCGTCAAATCCTGACATCTTCAAGAGCGGCGCAAAATGTCCGCCAATATTTGAGTCGACGAAGGTCTCTGTAAGAGGGGAAATGGTGCTGACGACGAACTTCCCAGTTCCCGGGAATCTTGGTTCATTACCGAGAGGGCCGCTGGCCATGACCAGAATGTTTTCTGGACTGTCGTAGCGGGTTTGCTCGGTGGTCTCATCCCAGATCATCTTCATGGCATAGCCGCGACCGCCGATGTATTTGCGCCTGAAATCAGGACTCACTTCAGTTATCGAAGTGGTGAGGGAGCTTAAATCCAGCTGCAAGATCCGATCTGTGTATCCAGCTCGCACGGGAGCAACCTGATATTTGCTTGAGTCCAATGTTTTCATCTGTTCCCTTTTCACTGTTGGCAGTGGCTCTGGTTAAAAGAATAGGCCCGTTCTTGCAGATCCGTGGCTGAACTGGAGAGGATAGATGAGTCGAGGCTGGAAGTTTCGGGAGCCCCTCTTTCGTTCAAGGATGGACAAACTCGGAGCAATCCTCATGCAACAGAAGACGGACGACAAGTAATGAGTAACTATTCTCAAGAAAAAAGGCCCCAAAAGCAGATCCTGCCTTTTTGGGGTGGTGTTTTGCCAAAGACGGAGCTGATATGTAACGAATAGAACAAGCGATTTTTTTATAGGAAAAACCAGTAATTGTCAAGCGATTTGTATGCGAGAATTGTCCCAGTCTTTCTAGGATTTTATCACTGAGCTATAAACTAAGATTTCAAGTTTCAGTGTTTTTGTTTTTCTTCCCTGACACCTGAAACCTTGAGACTCAGTGCTTGAGATTTGATATTTTGCTAGACTCCAGCAGGCTTCCGCCTGAAGGAAAAACGTCAAAATCTCTCTCTGGGGCGGCTTAAAGACAGCTCCTCGGGCCAGGATTCTTTGCTTTATCCTTTTCCTGCACCATTTCGGCATGTATTTTGCTCTATCTTCTTTTGAAAGCTATCACAAATGACGTTTATCCTGTCCTTAGAGACTGAATGAAAAAACATGGACTCCGAAGTGCGTTCAAAAGGGGTTCAGTTGCTGGGACGAGGCAGTCTCGGCTGCTGTATGACGTGAGATCATCTTCGCCCGTTTGGGAGGGAGGACTACAATTATGATTCTTAACCCCATTTTTGGTTGGCTGTCCAACGACTTGGCTATAGATCTGGGCACAGCCAATACCCTCGTTTATGTCAGAGGCAATGGCATTGTCCTGGACGAACCTTCAGTTGTTGCTGTACGGAGGAATGGTCGTGGGGGCAACAAGGTACTGGCTGTGGGACAGGAAGCCAAGATGATGCTGGGTCGTACTCCCGGGCACATTGAAGCAATCCGCCCCATGAAAGAAGGTGTTATTGCCGATTTTGAAGTGGCCGAAGCGATGCTCCGGTATTTCATCAAGAAAGCAAACAACCGACGCACCCTTATACGGCCACGGGTAATCGCTTGTGTGCCCTCCGGTATCACCCAAGTGGAAAAACGGGCAGTGCGAGAATCTGCAGAGTCGGCTGGTGCCAGAGAGGTCTTCCTCATTGAAGAACCCATGGCTGCTGCAATCGGCGCTGGATTGCCCATCACCGAGCCCACAAGTAATATGGTGGTGGATATTGGGGGTGGCACCACTGAAGTGGCGGTAATCTCGCTGGCGGGCATCGTTTACAGTAAATCGGTGCGAGTTGGTGGCGATAAAATGGACGAAGCTATACTGCAGTACATCAAGAGCAAGTACAATCTCCTCATCGGTGAGCGGAGTGCAGAGCAGATCAAGACCACCGTTGGCAACGCTTATCGAGCTGAGAAGGTTGAAGACATGCAGATCAAGGGAAGGGATCTGGCAACGGGCATTCCGAAGATAATCGCAATCGACTCCGATGAGGTTCGGCAAGCCATAATTGAGCAAATCAAAACCATTGTGGAAACTGTAAAAAGTGCGCTTGAGCAGACGCCGCCTGAGCTGGCTGCTGACATTGTGGACAACGGTATTGTTCTCACCGGAGGTGGGGCACTTCTGAAAGGTCTCGACAAGCTGCTTCGCGAAGAGACCGGACTGCCAATCACCATTACCGAAGATCCACTAACCACCGTGGTCTTAGGGTCAGGAAAGGCTCTGGATGAAATTGACACTCTCAGGGAGATTATGATTTAGTTCAGATTTCGGATCTCGGATTTCCGATTGCGGATTGATGACTCGCTGAGCGTGTAGCAATCTACAAACGTGGGCTCCAACTCAGACTTTCACCTGCAATAAAATAATCAAGTCAAAGCTTTCAGATCATAAATTTCCGCAATAAAAAAAATGAGTCCCGCCACAAGTGGCAGGACTCAGATGGTTCTACAATCTACAATCTACAATCTACAATCTACAATCTTAAATCTACAATCTTAAATCTACAATCTAATATCTCCCCTACCCTGCCTCGGCCTGAGTTTTGATGATCACATCAATTCTCCGGTTGATAGCCCTTCCCTTCTCGGTTTTGTTGGATGCCAAGGGTCGCTTGGATCCATATCCCACAGCTATGATCTTGTCCATTGGCAAGGTACCGTTGGCCACGAGATATGCACGAACGGATTCCGCCCGCCGCTGGGACAAGTGCTGGTTATTCACATCTGAGCCGGTGCTGTCCGTATGTCCTTCGATGACAAGATTGGGTTGGCCAAAGGTGCGAATGGCTCGCTGAGCTTTACTCAGCAAAGAGTAGTTGCCCGGCATTATCACGTCTTTGCCAACGGGGAATTGAATCGCTTTCAACCGAATTACCAACTCAGAGCCCTGTTTGTATACTTCTGCTTCCTCCGGGCTGAAGTAGGTTCGGACCTTGGTAAACAGTTGGTTAAAGCGCCTTTCTGCTTCCAGCCGTTTTGCAATAGCCTCCTGTTCCGCAGCCAACCGCTTTTTCGCAGCCTTTTCCTTCTGGGTTTGATTTTCCAGAGAGGCAATCTGTTCTGTCATTGCCTCCATTTCTGTCTGCTGATCTTTCACTTTATTGACCAGGAAGCGCTGATCTTGCTGTAAGGCGTCGATGGACCCCATGATATTTTCCACCTGGGTTCCAAGAGGTTGATCACGCATATCAGCGGTGCCAAGCTTGTTTGCAGTATCGTGCAGAATCCCCTCCACCCAGAGGGTGATGTGCTCGGGTTTCATTGTTTTGATGGTTTTCGTTTGCCGTGTCACTTGCAGAAGTCGCCCCGCCTGCAGCAGGGCCTCGCTGGCCATGTTGTGCATTTTCAACTTCTGATAGCGGTTTTTGGTTATAAATCCATCGACTTCTTTCAATTCTTTCTGCACTATCGCATAGGTCTTGGGCGCGAGCTTTCGTGCCCCTTCCTTCTCGGCTTGCTTGATGAGCACTCTCGCTTCGCCCAGGGTCTGCTCTTTAATTGCTCGCAACTCAAGCTCTCGATAGAGGTCCGCCACCTGTGGAGCTTTTTTGCGGGCACGAGTTATCTTATCTTTCTCAACCGCCTCTGTGAGATCGAGGAATTTTCTTTCGGCCTTCGCGTAGTCTTGCTCATAGCTGGTGGCACCGGCAGTACGCGCCATTTCCCGGGCTTTTATGACGTCGGATAATTCAGCCTTGGCCAGACGCGACGATTCTGTTGCATCTTTGAGTTCAGTTTGGGCTCTTGATATTTCGTTTATGATCTTTGCCGGGCTATCTCCACGCTCCAGCCGTTTTTTGGCTTTGTTAAGAAATTCTTCTGCCTTGGCAAATTGGGTTGGTGACAAGATATCCACGTGGTCCATTCGGGCGTTGCTGAGGTTATGTTCTAACCAATTAATCTGTACCGTGAGATTATCAGTCGTCTGAAATGGTTCCGCTTGCACAGTGCTTCCTGCAAGAGGACCCAGGAAACAAAATGCGGTGAGCACTACCATGATTACGATTTTTTTTCTGATTAGCATCATCCTCCTCCTTCCCCCAACTGTAAAACTGCTTGCTTCCATAAAAAAGAGTTCTATAGTAGATGTGAGGAAACTCTAGAAGCCATACGGATAAAGCGCGACCAGTTGTCCAATCTAGGCCGCCTGCAAAGCAATTGCCATGTAATCGAAGATATTCTGGACACTTGTAATCTTCTCAGCTTCTTCATCGGGGATCTCTAGGTCAAACTCCTCCTCCAAGGCCATGACCAACTCCACAATGTCCAGGGAATCCGCCCCGAGATCATCTATTACGCTTGCCTCGGCAGTGACGTCACCCTCTTCTATCCCTAGCTGATTGGCGATAATTTCAACAATCCGATCTTTGATCTCTACTATGCCCATACCCTCCTCCTTGCTCTCAGGTCTCCTGCCCAATAAGGCAGGAGAGGTCCGCAAAAGTTTGGCCTTACTTTGAATGCAAAAATCGTGCAGAAGAAAGCAAACGGGAGGTGGGATTTAGCCAGTGGGCATGATTTTTGTGGTATTAATAATACTTTACTATAACAAAGAGGGAGGAATCTGTTGACGATTAGCGGTTCTTAGGTCCAAAACAGACGCCGCGTTCTGAACTCTTTATAAAATCTAAAAGATACCTTACTTCCTCAGTGAGGGAACCTTTGTCTTCGAGTTGCTGGATTGCCTGAGCTAGGTTGCTCTTGCGGCGAAACAGTTGAGAAAAAGCTCGTTTGATCTCGCCGATTGATTCCTTACTGTAGCCCGCGCGTTCTAGTCCCACTTGGTTAATCGCCTTAACTGTGTGAGTGCCGTCCATTATGCAATAAGGTGGAACATCACGACTGGTGCGGGATAGACCGCGAAGCAGTGCCAATTTTCCGATCCGCACAAACTGGTGGACCACGCAGTTTCCCGATATGAAAGCGCTGTCTTCGACCCCCACATATCCCGCCAGGAGAGCACCCCCCGCGATAACGATGTGGTTGCCGATTTTACAGTTATGAGCTATGTGGGCCTGGTTCATGATAAAGTTGTCGTCACCAATAATGGTGGAACTCCCGGGTTTGGTGCCGCGGTGAATCTGCGCGTGTTCTCTGATTGTGTTGCGGTGACCTATCCGCAGATATGTCTCTCCACCCTCGTACTCCCAGTCTTGAGGCTCATGTCCGATCACAGCTCCCATGTGGATGATGTTGTCCTCACCAATTTCGGTCCAGCCGGTCAGATAACTGTGTGCCATCACCCGCGTTCCACGGCCGATCTTTACCGGACCGTCAATAATCACGTAGGGACCAATTTCAGCTTTTGGATGGATCTCGGCCCTGGCATCAATTACTGCGGTGGGATTTATTCTCGAATTGGACTCTGAGGTGGTCATTCCTGGATCCTCCTGGAGCGAAAAACGTGAGTCAGGGTGCTGACCAGATTACCTCGTCTGCATGATCTCTGAGGGTAAAACTCGGCATGCCACGGTAATCAATTGCCACCACCGCACAGCCGTTATCACCTATGAGCCTGAGTACAGGTTCTTTATTGATCAACTCCAGAGTAACTCGCGATACCTGGTTGTCATCGAAGAATGTCATCACGGTGTTTTCAGGAGAGGCAGCAATGGCAACCCGTTCATTGCCCTCAGTATCGGCAAGGCTCAATTTCCGGGTTACAATTTCCCATGCTGCCACTCTGGAAGAGCGTATTTCATATTGTAGTTGTTTCAAGCGGCCGTAGATGAGAGCTGCAGCGGCGAATATGAGCAGCGGCAAGGTAAATGTCCTCATTTCCACGTCCATCCTATCGTAATACCCTCCAATAAGCATAAAGAAAATTACAAAAGCTACGAGCTTTGGCCAGTCTTTTCTTATAGTCATTTATTTCTCCTTTCAACACAAGTAAAGAACCGGGGTCCAATAGACCCGGCTTTCGGCTGGTCGCTGCAGGAACTTCAATGGTCTGTCCCTTGTTGAGGCAGTGTGCTGGAGTGCTGCAGTTGTGAGGTATTGCAAAATATCAAATCTCAAGCACCAAATTACAAACAAATCTCAAATTCCAATATTTAATGACCAAAACACAAGACAGGTTTGGAATTTTGGTCATTGTGATTTGCCCTTCGACTTGGCTCAGGGTGGTGAGCTTGTCGAACCATTTGATATTTGATATTTGTGATTTGGAATTTCTATTCCTATAGTACTCCAAAATAGCTTCCAAATTTTTAAGAGTATGCAATCTGCAATCTTAAATGGACGACTCTAACCAGCTTGGTTCCATGGTTCTGAAGTCAGACCTGTTCCTGCTTAGCAAATCAATACCTTTTGTCAAGCAGAAAGAACCAGGTGGGTGACCATTTTTTTCTCATCCGGTTCAGAAAATTGGCTTAACCCTTTCCTTGTCTAAAGGGAGAGGTTATAGAGGTATAAGACTCGAGGGAGATTGTACGCTTGTTATTCAACATCGCAAAGGTGATCTTGAGGGCCAGGTCAGATCGCATAGAGCATAGCGCATGGCGCATAGCGTACAAATAGAGGATCGTTACCTTGCAGTTTTTTGCTTTGCGCTCTGCGCTTAGCGCTTTGCGTCATGGGGGTAGCTTAAAGCCGGGTCCATTGGTTCCGGATTTTTAATTTCTTTCGTGAGATGGACCTATTTTTTCAGACAAATCTGTCCCAGGAGGGGCAATTATGTATATCGATGAACTA
>JAJDNL010000166.1 GCA_022340745.1 Deltaproteobacteria bacterium | reverse complement strand
ATTGAATGAATGACAGAAATGAGCTTTTCTCTCGCTTCTTCAAGGGTGGTCTCATAGGCCAAGGGTGCCACATAGTGAGACTCGTCTTTGCTAAGGGACGAAACACAGTTGGGAGACTTGGGGCAGGGTGAAAGCCTGTCGTTCGTTGTTCCCGTTTCAATAGTTTGATTCGTTGAGCACGCCGTCAAAAGAAAGGTCAAGGCAAGCATGAAGGAAATTCTCCTATTCATTGGTTGTCACCTCTACTTCGATTTCTCTCTCATCTCCCGCTGCCGCATGGGCATGGTATCAATCAGTGAAAAAATTTGGTTTAGTTCCACTCCACCTTCTCTTCGCAGCTTTACACCCCCGTCTTTGCCAATGAGCAGAACGGTCAAGGTGCCAGACCTAATCGAGAAACTTTCTCTAAGATAATCACCTGCCCCTGTTTGCAAAGAGGATTCTCCCAATTTTATCTCTCCAGTTTCCAGAATGTGGAAGACCAGTAGATCACGATCGACAACCTCTTCAGCCTGGAGAGCAATATCCTTTGCGAATGCTCTGTATCCTTTATCCTTGGTCGATGGAGAAAAGGCAAGAATCAATCTATTCTTCCACTGGTAGTCTTTCAGTCTAATCTTATCCTGTCCTTTGGCTTGGACCGCCATTGCAACCACCATTATAAGCAGTAATGTCTTAAAGGGATATTTCTTAAATGTTGTCATTCAGGGAAAACCTCATTTTTCGCTAACCGTTCGATTCCACCATCACAAGAGCTTTGGCGTTGTTTATCTGACGAAGGTGAGCCTCAAAATGGTACTGGGCCAGTGTGCCGGCTTGCGGTGCAGTGAGAGGGCCGGCTATTGGATGGCTAAAGACAGCTTGGTTCAGGTCCTCCGGTCCTAAGGAGTCTAAGTACCCCCTAAACCAGCACAGGTTCTCATCCCATTTATGGCGCAACTCAGAGAGCGAGGTATTGCCGTCCGGCACCATGCCCTTCGAAGGAACCGGAACACGTATGTTCCATCTGAGTATCAGTATGATCACCAGGTAGAATATGCGGGCGCGAAGACCTCTTTTACGGTCAATGAGCTTTTTAGGCTCCGGTAGATATTGCATCACATCTCGCTCGGCCAGTACCAGGTGTTGAACGATTTGTAGAATTGACCATTGCCGAGGACCAGGCTTTGTTCTAAGCTGGTAGTCATTTAACCCCGCCAGATCGTCCAAGAGAGCGCGGCGGGTGAGGTCATACATTTCAAACTTGTTTCGAAACTTTGAGATCATTGTCATTCCATATTAACGGCGTTAATCGCTGCGGGTCTAATTTTCAAAGGGTTGCTTTTATGAATGTCATTCCCGCGAAGGCGGGAATCCAGACGCCGTCCCCGCGCAGGCGGGGATCCGGATATCCACCCAAGGCGGATTCCGGAATGACGTCTTTGTGTTCCTTGGATAGCCTCAGGGTATTTCAAGTTGAATCATTCAGCCGCTCCCTTTCCCCAGGCAGTGCCTCCAATATGGCCTGTTTTCTGAATCGAAATATCCTTTTGAGCTGAGCGGCAACCAGTGGATAGGCTACCTCACCAAGAGGCCACAACGGTAGTTGGTACCAGACCTCGTCCATAATCTCAGTATTTCCATTCTGCTGATAGAATCGATGAATATGGACCCACAGCTTGTAGGGGCCTTGAATCTGCTCATCAACAAATCGATAGGGAGGATTCCAGTTGGTTATCCTGGTACGCCAAGCTATTGGGAGGCCGTAAAGGCGAAGCCGATAATCAATCTCGGTTCCCTCTTTAATCTTAAAGGGCTGCGGTGTAACAATGCGAAAACTCAGTTCCGGGGGTGTAATTATCTCCAAGTTTGAGGCATCACCGAAGAAACTAAAAGTCTTGTCAATCTCCAGCGGGAGGGTAACCGAAGTTTTGAGCCGGTGCGTTTTAGCCATGTATCACCTGGCAAAGTCCTCTTTACCTTTTCCTTAACGCCCCCGTCTCTATGTTAACAACTGTCTATTGTTGATCTCTTCCAGGGCGTTGCGAAGTGGTAAAAAAATGGGCTGGGGGATGTGGTTCAGTGAAACCCACCTCCACTCCTCACATTGGCGTGGCTCTTTGACAACTAACTCCCCCGAGTCATAGTCAGCAGTAAAGAACAAAGTAACATAATGAAGACCCTCATCAATGAACACATCGTTGGTAAATACAAGTGGACGAGGGTCTCTTATGGTGAGGCCTGTCTCCTCAAAAACCTCTCTTTTACAGCATTCCTCAAAAGACTCCCCACCTTCCAGATGCCCGCCGGGCAGAGCCCAGGTAGCCGCACCGTGAGATCCCTTTCTTTTGCCGACAAGGATCTTATCGTCTTTTTTGACAAATACGCCAACTCCCACCCGGGGCCTTTTCACTCGTTACCTCCAGCCTCTTCAATAAGTAAAACCTAAAGTAAGAACGCACAAAGGAGTTTGCAACGGACTTGCTGATTTTGGAGAGATTACCTGAGCAAATCATCAGATGTACTTTGTCGGCTTAGGTTGCAAAGTGAATATTAGAATCAACCGAGCTAAAGGGTAGTGTTGACAGCAGAGATCGGCTGATTTAGCTTAGTATCGATCCAATCAGAGAAAAACACACAGACTGATTACTGGATTTCTATCAAGCCAGAGGAGGAGAAAAAAATGTCAGATGAAACTGAACGTGGGAAACCCTTTGTAAGAGTTAAGGATGGAGCTGGAAACGATTGGCTATGTCCATTGGATTCCTTGATGAGCCCGGAGGATGCCAGCGAAGAAGAGCTGAACGCCTGTGTTGATGATGCCACGGTTGGAAGATACGCCGGAGACATAGAGATTGTAGATTAAAATCTCTAGTGAGAATACTGACGATAGTAAACTCATTTGGGGTGCTGGAGTACCAGAAATTCCAAATAACGAAGACAAAGGTTTCAGTGCTCAGTTCTTAGATTTTTTGTTTTTCTTCCCTGACACCTGAAGCCTGATTCCTTATCCTTCTTGGGCTTGGTAGCGGGCCTCAGCCTCTTGTTTGACGGAAGCAAGGAGCTGTTTGGTGAGACTGTGAAGACGTTGGGGCACCAGGATTAACCTCGCCAGCCAGATAAGGGGACCGCTAAACTCTTCGTGGCTTACAAGAGTCACCCTGCCATTTTCCTCTCGAAAGGTCCAGGTGTGGACCGCGTGAATCCCGAGACGTTCTCCTTCCCAGACGACCTTCTGTCCCGGTTCGCACTCGGTGATGCGCGGCTTTACTTTGATCGGTAAGGTAAACGGCCTGACTACGAAGGAGAAGCAGGCTCCAGCCGACATTTCCTCGCCCTCGATCAGGTGACAGCTCTGGCAAGCGGTATTCCAATCGTCCCATTCTTCCACATTAGAAAACACAGCCCAAACAACAGACATTGGTGCTGCGATCTCAATCTCTTCTTGTATTACCATGAGGCTATCTCCGCCATCTGACTTAATGATTATCTTCCAATGAGTGACACCAATAGTACGAAATACAATCATCGAGGGCCGCCGGTATGCCTTGTTCAATAGTCGGGTACATCGGCTCGATGCCAACGATATCCTTGAAAGTATTTGGCTCTACAGGTAGGTTTGAAGTCCAGCTTTTGACTGCACCTACAGAGAATCTGTTCCAGTAAGGTGTAAAACGATACAGGACATCCAGTGTACCTGTCCCAGCGAGTGCTCCCCATTTGGGTACCCGAATAACACGGAGTCTGGGGTAATAATGTTGGGTGACGACAAAAAGATCGTTCCAGGTGCACGAGGCATTATCCGCTATTACTGATATACCAGACGTACCATTCTCAGCGGCTTTGATTAATGCCCGAGCTGCATCGGCCACGTGGAGGTGAGCAAACAAATTGTTTCCTTTTCCAGGAAATACAATGGTTCCCCGTTGCATCTGGTTAAAGAGGAGACTGTTTACCCCGTACGTGTGTGGTAAACGTATTGAAGTGAAACGAATGCCGGCATCTGCTGCCATTTTCAACAAGATACTTTCTGCTTCCAGCTTCGCTCTACTGTAACCAATAGTTGGCGCCGCAGCCGTTTGCTGGCTGATCGGCTTTGCCTGCTCGCCATATACCAGAAGGCTCCCTCCATAGACAAAGGTTTTTGCGCCCGCCTCTATTGCTGCGCGCATAAGATTAATTGATCCTTCAACTATTGAAGGGCGCAGTGCCTTGTATGGCTCGAAGGTGGCCCGAGCTCCCAGATGAATAACCATATCAACGGACTCAAGCATTCGTTTCAGACTTTTGGGTTGCCCCAGATCACCCTGCATTAACTCGGCGTCCAGGGATTTCAACAGGAAGCCGCGGAGCGGTCTTCGCACCATGAGCCTGGGCTTGTACCCTTTCTGAGACAATTGTTTTGCAACTTCATAGCCGATAAAACCAGTTGCGCCTGTGACTAGTATCTTGCCAGGGTCTTTGGCCATCCTGTAGTTCTCCCGCTCATTATTTAAGTCGATTGCTATTACTGGCAGTTTTCAACAGCTTGACAATAGCTCCTAGTATATAGTGATGCCGCCTCAGTTTCGCAAGGTGATGGGGTTAGGTTTAATGAATAAGTATTTACAGATAATAAAGTTGTTTGGGAGGGAAAGCCGTTGGTTAGATGCGCGGTAAAAACCTTTCCTTTTTTATCGCAAGCAGAGCTTACTTCTACAGGAGTGGTTATGAAAAGTGCTGTACTTTTTTCCTTGTGCCTTGCGCCTTGTACCTTACGCCTTTCATCAATCCGCAATCCCAAATCTACAATATACTCTATGGCCCCTGCTCCATGCCCTATGCCCAAACAGTTAGGAGGCATAAATAGAACATTTCCTTACCGCCATGGCCGCCTCCTGCAGCGCCTCGGCAAAGGTAGGATGCCCGTGGACAGTCCGGGCAATGTCTTCTGAGCTGGCGCCGAACTCCACCGCCAAAACACATTCTGCGATCATGTCCGCAGCACGTGGGCCCAGGATATGTACCCCCAGAATCCGATCGGTCTTAGCGTGAGCGAGTATCTTGACAAATCCGTCTTTTTCACCCATGCATCGCGCCCGGCCAGCGCCGGCAAAGGGATACGTACCAACACAATAGGGAATATCGCGCTCCTTTACCTGTTCTTCAGTAAGCCCAACACTTGCCACCTCTGGCCAGGTATAGATTATCGACGGAATAGCATCATAGTTGACCTCACCAGGCAAACCGGCAATGTTTTCAACCGCAGCAATGCCCTCAGCAGAGGCGATGTGGGCCAGTGCTGGCCCAGGGATCAGGTCGCCAATTGCATAAATAGATTTGACATTGGTCTGGAACTGCTCGTTCACCAAAACGTGGCCGGTTCTGGGATCCAATTCCACGCCTGTTTCCTCCAGACCGAGATCTCGAGTCAAAGGTCTCCGTCCTACGGCGACCAACAACCTGTCGCAGTTCATGGTCTCTTTCTTGCCGTTACTTTCCAGTTTCACCTGGACCTTCTTACCAGCAACTTTTGCACCTGAAACTTTTGTCTGAAGACGAAAGGTGAGACCCTGTTTAGCAAGGATGCGCTCCAGACCGCGTGCAACCTGGCCATCCAAGGTGGTGGCTATTTGAGGTAGCATCTCGACCACTGTTACCTTAGAGCCCAAACGCAGCCACACGGACCCTAACTCCAGCCCAATGTATCCTCCTCCCACAATACCAAGGTGTTTGGGGACAGAATCGAGGGTCAGGGCTTCGGAGGAACTGACAATGCGATCACCGTCAAATTCCAGCCCGGGTACTGAGATGGGATCGCTACCGGTGGCAAGTAGGATGGACGTAGCCTGGATGGTCTGGCTATCACTCTTGCGGCTGGAGCCGGGTTTTTTCAACACTTCCACCTGATCCTCACCGGCCAAGCGAGCGGTACCGTGGATTATGTCAACCTTGTTGCCCTCCAAGAGCTTACGCACATTATCGGTCAACTCCTGGACCACCTGCTCTTTTCTCGCCATCATGGCGGCCAAATCAAGGCTCACCTTGCCGGTTTTGATCCCATGGGTTGCGAAATGATCTTTGGCAAGGTGGTAATACTCACTAGAGTCAAGGAGAGCTTTGCTTGGAATGCAGCCCACATTCAGACATACCCCACCCAGCCGGGGCTCCTTTTCGATGCAGGCCACTTTCATGTCGAGCTGCGCGGCGCGCACTGCCGCTACGTATCCACCAGGCCCAGATCCAATGATCGCCAAGTCGTACATCTCTTTCTTTGCCATCTTTTGATCCTATCCCATTGTGAGGTAAAAACCCTGTTGTAAGGTTACCAAAGTAAGGAAGATGCCTAATATGTCCAGAATGTCTAAAATGCCTAAAGAGTCTCAATTTAGGAATTCAGGAATTAAGGGATTTAGGAATTTGAAAAAAACAATTTTCTATTTCAATAATTCCTTAATTCTCAAATTCCTCAATACCTCAATTCACAATCATTCCCCCATGCTCTATGCCCTATGCCTACACAACGGACTACGGACAACGGACCACGGACAAATTTCTAAACTTCCATCATGATCCGTTCTGGATCTTCAATGAATTCTTTGATGCGCACCAAAAACGTTACTGCCTGGCGCCCGTCCACAATACGGTGATCGTACGTTAGGGCGAGGTACATCATGGGCCGCACCACAACTTTTCCATCCACCACCATGGGGCGGTCCTCTATCTTGTGCATGCCCAAGATGCCACTCTGGGGCATATTCAAAATAGGAGTGCTCAACAGAGAACCGAAAACTCCGCCGTTGGTGATGGTGAAAGTGCCGCCCTCGAGATCGGCAAGTTCAAGTTTATTTTCCTGGATCTTGGTGACATAGTCTATGATGGCTTGTTCCAGCTCGGCAAAACTGAGTTTGTCTGCATTGCGGATCACCGGTACCACCAAGCCACGCTCACCACCAATGGCCACACCTATGTGATAGTAGTTGTGGTAGACGATATCTTTGCCATCTATGGAACCGTTTAGCTCGGGAAATTCCATCAGGGCTTCCACGCAGGCCTTAATGAAGAAGGACATGAAACCCAATCTGACCCCGTATTTCTTCTGGAAGGCATTCTGGTGATGAGCGCGAATTTCTTTGACCCTGGCCATATCAATCTCGTTAAAGGTTGTGAGCATGGCCGTGCTCTGTTTCGCTTCCAGCAGACGGGTGGCGATTCGCTGCCTGATCCGGCTCATGGGCTTCCGCGTTATGTGCTTATCGGGGTGGGTAGTAACCTCATGAGGCTGGGCAGGCTGTGGGGTCGCAACTGCAGGGGGTGCTGTGGGCGCGGCATGCTCCAGATACAGAATGACGTCACCTTTGGTTATTCTACCTCCGGGTCCGGTTCCGGCGATTTTGGACACATCAAGGTTCTTTTCAGCCACAAGTCTTCGGACTGATGGTGACAATATTTTTTCAGCCTTGCGAGGTTCTGCCACAGCTGGAATTTTTCCCACCTCCGGTATCTTCTCTTCCTCCTTTACAACCACTTTTTCTGGAACTGATTCCTCTTCCTCGGCTGCAGCCTCTTTTACTTCTTCCTCTCTTGGTTTCTCTTTGGCTTCTGGTTCTACAGCCTTTTCAGGGGCAGCGTCAGTCTCGATTTTACCCACAACAGCGCCGATGGCTACCGTTTCTCCTTCCGCTACGGTGATGTTGAGAACACCATCCGCCTCCGCCTCAATCTCGAGGGTGACCTTGTCTGTTTCAAGGACGAAAAGCGGCTCATCTTTTCGAACGAAATCGCCATTTTTCTTGTACCATTGTCCAAGAGTTGCTTCCGTCACCGATTCTCCCACGCTAGGGATCTTGATCTCTAACAACATGGTTGCTCCGTTTTTAAATGGCTAAAGTGTCTAGGCTACCTAAATTTAGGAATTCAGGAATTTAGGGATTTAGGAATTCAGAAGATGGAGATTCCCTAACTCACTAGCTTAATTGCTTGCTTTAATTCCTCAATTCCTCAATTCTCCAATTCTTTAATTCCGACAGCCTCATCAATGATGGCGTTTTGTTGACTTTTGTAGATATTGTGAAAGCCAGTGGCCGGGCTCGCTGCCGCTTCTCTGCCTATATACTTGATGTGCTTTTGGACCAGGGATGCAATACGTGAGCGGACAAAATTCCATCCGCCCATGTTTTCCGGTTCCTCTTGCACCCAACACCACTCATTTACCCGATTATACTGAGCGATAACTTTTTGAAGTTGCTGTTCCGGGAAGGGGTAAAATTGCTCCAGCCGTATGATCCCAATGTCGGTTGCTTTCAGATCCTGACGTCTCTGAAAAAGTTCGTAGTAAATCTTACCACTGCAAAAGAGGATGCGGCGGGAAGTTTTCTTGTTGCTTTCATTATCAAGGACTTCTCGGAAGGAACCTGAGGTCATATCCGAAAGGCGAGAGACTGCAAGGGGGTGGCGCAGCAGGCTCTTGGGCGTCATAACCACAAGGGGCTTGCGGAAATCACGCTTTACTTGACGTCGCAGCAGGTGGAAATACTGAGCTGGAGTGGTGGGATTACAAACCTGGATGTTTTCCTCGGCACACAGCTGCAGAAAACGCTCCAACTTGGCGCTCGAGTGCTCCGGTCCCATGCCTTCGAAACCGTGGGGTAGCAGCAGGACGAGACCGCTCAACCGTTGCCATTTGGATTGACCACTGGATATGTACAGATCGATTATTCCCTGGGCGTTATTGACGAAGTCACCGAACTGGGCCTCCCAGATAATCAGTCCTTCAGATTGAGCGAGGGAATACCCATACTCAAAGCCGACGACACCAGCTTCTGAAAGTAAACTGTCATAGGCATAGAACGGTGCTTGCTCCTTGCCGAGAGCATTAAGAGGTACGAATGTGTCACCTGTTTTGGTATCTACCAGAGAGCTGTGTCTCTGGCTGAAGGTGCCTCGGCGACTGTCCTGGCCACTCAAGCGAACAGGAATGGCTTCCGTTACCAGAGAACCAAAAGCAAGAGCTTCTCCGTTCGCCCAATCAATTCCTGCACCGTTCTCCACTGCTTCCAGCCGTTTCTTCAGAAGGGTTGACAGTTTCGGGTGCAGTGAGAAATCTTTCGGCACCGTATTCAACTTACGGGCAAGTGCGCGAAGTTCCTTTGCTGGTACTCCGGTTTTCAGCGCCTTATGGGAATAGTCTCCATGTATGTCATCCCAGTTTTCATAATAGTCAAGTTTGGGAAGGACGCACTGTTTTTCTCGCATGCTGGTAAAGGACGCCTCCAGACACTCATTAATTCCAGAGTCGATGTCTTTGATTTCGTCCTCACCAACAATGTTTTCAGCACGCAGTTGTTCGCCATAGATTTTAAATAAAGGGGGTCTTTCTTTGATGCGCTCGTACATCTGGGGTTGAGTAAAATAGGGCTCATCCCCCTCATTGTGGCCATAGCGCCGGTAGCAGACCAGATCGATGACCACATCTTTGCCGAATTCCATGCGGTAATCGCAGGCAAGTTTAGTAACGTGAAGCACGCTTTCCGGGTTCTCTCCGTGCACGTGAAAGATAGGTACCATGAGCATCTTGGCAACGTCAGTGGAGTAACGCGTGGAACGGGCATCATCAGGCAGGGTGGTATAGCCAATCTGGTTGTTGATAATAATGTGAACCGTGCCCCCGGTGCTGTATCCTTCCAACTGGGACATGTTTAACGTCTCGGCCACAACACCCTGACCGGCGAAAGCGGCGTCACCGTGAATGAGAAGCGGCAGCACCAGCCTGTTTCCATCGCTTCTCTCAAGCGTATCCTGACGGGCGCGGGCAAAGCCTTCCACCACTGGATTTACCGATTCTAGGTGGCTGGGATTGTTGACGAGTAACACCCGCACCGAACGGTCGTTGACTGTGGTAATATCAGCCAGAAAGCCATTGTGGTATTTGACATCTCCGGCGCCATATATGGTGTCGGGATCGTAATTACTCTCAAACTCGCAAAAAATTTCTTCATAAGATTTTTCCAGGACATTGACCTGAACATTGAGCCGGCCACGATGGGCCATCCCTAAAATAATTTCTCGACATCCCTGCGCCGCCACATGCCCAACCAACGAGTCCAACATGGGAATGAGCGCTTCCGCCCCTTCCAGGGAAAAGCGTGTCTGTCCTAGATATTTCTTATGCAGGAACTGTTCGAACAGGGAGGCCTGATAGAGTTTGTTCAAAATCCGGACCTTCTCTTCCTTGGACAGCACAGGTCGATTGCGGCCTGGTTCCATGCGCTCTTGCAACCACTGGCGTTCAGAGGGATCTTGCAGGTGCATGTACTCCACCCCAACTGAGCGACAGTAGGTTTCTTTGAGAGCCTTGAGTATTTCGCTCAGGACCACCAGGTTTTTGCCCGGAAAAAACTGGGTATAGAACTCCCGCTGCAGATCGTCGTCTGTAAGATTGAAGGCTGCAGGATTCAGAAGAGGATGCTCAGTTGGGCAAGCCGAAAGCGGATCCAGACAGGCCAATAGATGGCCGAGATCACGATACCGATGAATCAGTGCCTCTACCTGCGACTGTCGTGAGACCTGGTCCTCATCACTGACCAGAACCACCTCGGACTCTCTGGTGGAGGCCAACTCGAAACCTTGGAAGAAAAACTGCCAATCTCGGGAAACCTTGCTGGGATCAGACTGCCACTGTTGGTACTGCTCATCAATGAATTCGGCGTTCCAAGCACCGGTCAAAGCCATGGTAGTTTCACCTCAATAGTGTCTAAAGTGTCTAAAATGATCTAAAATTCCTAAATTTAGGAATTGAGGAATTCAGGGATTTAGGAATTATAAAAGATGAATTGCCTTTTACAATTATTCCTCAATTCCTTAATCCCTCAATTCCAAATCGCACTTCCCAAATCCGCAATCCGAGATCCGCAATCCACAATCTAGAATCCGTCCTCCCTTGCCTGTCTTGTAAACCACTTCACCACCAGATCTGTAACCTCCTGACGCTGTGCATCTTGGCTAAACATATGATCAGCGTCTGCAATTATCGCAAGATCGGTATCTGCAGGTTTGTACTGCTGGAGTCTATATGCGTCCCTTGCTGGAATTATTTCGTCCTGATCACCGTGCACTATAAGCCAGGGCTGCACTAAAGATGGCAAGATCTTGGAGAGTTGATATTGTGCCGCGTCAGTAAAGAAACTGTTGGTAAGTTCTAAGTTACGGCCCCTGCTGACGAAATGGACTCTCCCAATATTTTGCAGTTCATGGCGTTGGCTTTCGTTGAGAAAGTGAGTGCTATGCAGAGCTGAAGCCTTTGAGGCCAACGTGCATACCGCCCGGACAATATCCATTTCTGCTGCTGCCAGCAAGGCCACCATAGCTCCCATGCTGTGTCCAGCTAGACCAAACCACGAGACCCCTTCAGCAGCCATGAAGGAGGCCGCGACCTTCATATCGGAAATCTGCTTTGAATAGATAGATTCAGAGAAACTGCCTTCACTTTGACCGTTTCCGGAAAAGTCAAAGCGAAGTACCTTAAATTGCTCTTCCACGAGGGCCAGGCTCAGGTCGCGCAGAATTCTGGTATGTCTGGAGCAGGTGAAGCAGTGACCGAGGATAATACCACGGCGGGAATCCTCTGCCGGGACATGAAAGGTGCCCGCCAGTGTTTCACCCCAGTGGTTTGGAAACTGAATCTGTTGTTGCAAGGGAATCCTTTATCAAACAAATTGGGGAATTGAGGTATTCAGGAATTTAGGAATTGAAAGATAGGGTTGCCTAGATTGCTGATGGAAACCGGAATCTTAATCCTCCAATACTCCGATTCCTTAATTTCCCAGTTTCCTAATTCCTGAATTCCTAAAACGACTATTAACTTAGCTCCTCAAGAATCTCTTCTCCCCTTGGACACTATGTCACAATTCGCCGCACCCGTCATTTCGGACGAGGCCGCCTAAAGCGGACGAGATCCGGAATCCAGTTAAAGTTCAATATAATCAGACTATTTCTGGATCCCGGCTCGCGTCCCGTTCTACGGGACTTGGCCGGGATGACGTATTGCGACACAGCACCTCAAAGGGGAAAGAACTTTCTGCGGAGTTAAGTGCATAGGCGTATTCCTAAATCCCATAATTCCCCTTAATGTGCTGCAGGATGGGCTAGATGTCAACATAGTTTTGCCATGAGCCCAGGAATACTCGTAAGAGGAATTCTAACATAATAATGAACGATTTGAAGAGGATAACTGCGAAGCAAAAGGCTCAGGGCACAAGGTGACTCGTATGAGTATTTTACTTGCGCCTTGCACCCTGCGCCTCGTGCCCAGCGCAATGCACTGCGCGCTCAACGCCGAACCGCTTGACTGCGAGCGAAGAACCGGTTCTTATTAGCCTGCAATAGGGGCAGGATAAGATACACACATCTGTCTGATTGTGTTGAGGAAAGGACTTGCACTCCCCAACACTCTCAATTATCATAAATTTCATTGTAATTTCTGCAGGCAGGGCTTTCTATGGCCCTCGAGCATCAGCGGTATTTCTGATCCTTTGTACTCATATCTTTAAAAAGGACCAAATCAGGGGCTCTGCCCAGTTGGAATACTGGAATATTGGAATACTGGAACAATGTGTTCAGAGATGCTAGGGCAGCAGCTGTGAAGGAAAATTTCATTTTTGAGCCCTATTATTCCATTGTTCCATAGGCCTCCATACTTGCTATGATTTTTTCGATGACCGCTCACCAGTTACAAACATTCTGAGACGTTTGTTGGTGTGACACTCTGGAGGACGCGTGCAACCTATCCTTGATGGACTTACGCTTTCGCCCTGGGAGCCGGGTCTTTTCAGTTTGGCTATCTACGGCCTTATGGTGCTGGGCCTGGTATCATTGCTGCTTTTTTTTGCATCCTGGCTAGGGGAAAAGAAAAGCAATCCCGAAAAGCTGAGACCTTACGAAAGTGGGATAATTCCCACGGGCTCGGCCCGCCTCCGGTACCCTGTACCATTTTTCCTCGTGGCCATCTTTTTTCTCATCTTTGATGTGGAAGCTGCCTACATATTCTCTTGGGCAATTTCTTACGACAGCTTGGGTTGGGCCGGTTGGCTGCAAATATCCTTCTTCATCTTTGTCTTACTCCTTGGCCTGTTATACATCTGGAAAAAGGGAGGACTTGAGTGGGGGCCGACGTCGAAACAGGATTAAATAACCCGATTCTCAATGGGACTGATTTGCTGATCAACTGGGCCCGAAAGTATAGTCTCTGGCCCATGTTCTTCGGTCTTTCCTGCTGTTTCGTCGAGGAAGCAACGGCTCTCACCGCCCGCTATGATATGGCTCGCTTTGGGGCGGAAGTGCTCCGACCATCACCGCGGCAGGCGGATCTTCTGATCACCTCGGGTACTATTTTCAAGAAAATAGCGCCGGTTGTCTTACGGCTCTATGAACAGATGGCCGAGCCCAAATGGGTCATCTCCATGGGATCCTGTTCCAACAGTGGGGGCATGTACGACGCCTACAGTGTGGTGCAGGGAGTGGATCAGATACTGCCGGTGGATGTTTATATCCCTGGCTGTCCACCCAGGCCTGAGGCTGTACTGCAAGGGCTTGTCCTTTTGCAGGAAAAGATAGTTACCGGCGAACGACCAACGCGTTCTATTTTCCACCTTCAGGGGGGGAGCCAGGGAACTCAAAAGCCGATTTTGGTGGATGGCCAAACCAAGTCGCGAGATCCGCGGGGTCCCGGCATGCAGGGAACCGCCATACGGGGCACCTCTGTGGTACCGCCAGGATTCCAGCAGAGCCGCTCCGACCTCATGTGGACCCCACCACCACGCCGAATTGAGTTGAGTGAGAGTGAAGAGTGGTTGGCTGAAGGTCTCCAAGCCCATTTTGGGAACAGCGTGCAGCAAACTGAGCACACCTCAGACATGCTTACTTTCATGGTGGAACCAAATCGGCTCAAAGACGTTCTGCGTTTTCTGAAGACCGAGGCAACTCCCAGATTCCAACGGTTAGATGATCTGACCGCAATTGATGAGTCTGCACGCAGAAATCGTCAGGAGTACCTAGATTACACCCTCGTTTATCACCTGCTGTCATTTGAGCCCGCATCCAGAGTGCGACTGAAGGTGGGTCTAAAAGGTGATGCCCCCGTAACTCAAAGTGTGACCGACATCTGGCCGTCCGCAAATTGGTACGAGCGGGAAGTGTTTGACATGTTCGGGGTCCGATTCGAAGGCCACCCGAACCTGCGCAGGATCTTAATGCCGCACCACTGGGAAGGCCATCCATTGAGGAAGAGTCATCCCGGTCGAGCCACAGAGATGGACCCGTACACCCTTGCTGATGCCCAAAGACTCCAGCCGTTGGACGGGGGTGTCTATGTGCAGAGAGAAGGCAGGGAACACGAGCTTATCCTTAACGTTGGTCCCCACCATGTAAGTACTCACGGTCTGATGCGCTATATTGTCTCCCTTGAGGGTGAGGAGATAACCGAACTCAACATGGACATCGGCTATCACCATCGAGCGGCGGAGAAAATCGGCGAGAGACAAACCTGGAACCAGTTTATTCCATACACTGACCGGGTAGACTACCTGGCCGGGGCAGCCAATAACCTCCCCTACGTTCTGGCCGTGGAGACTCTGGCGGGCATAGAAGTTCCAGAACGGGCCCAGGTTATTCGGGTCATGCTAAGCGAGTTTTTTCGACTGAGTAACCATCTCGTCTTCTTCGCCACCATGGCCCACGATGTGGGGGCCATGACTCCTAATTTTTACACCTTCCGTGAACGGGAGATGATTCTTGATATTGTTGAGCTTATAACTGGGGGACGCTTGCATCCGTCATGGTTCCGCCTGGGAGGTGTTGCCAAGGACTTGCCGGAGGGTTGGCAAGAAGCGGTCAATGCTTTTGTCAAGATATTCCCGAAGGCTGTCGCAGAATACGAGGCACTGATAACGAAAAACCCAATCTTCAAAGTCCGTACTCAGGGCATTGGTCGCATTTCTTTGGAAGATTCCATCGATTGGGGTATAAGTGGTCCAAACCTACGCGCTTGCGGCCTGGAGTGGGACGTGCGGAAGAAGTTTCCTTACTCCGGTTATGAGAATTTCGACTTTGAGGTTCCCACTGCCACTGAAGGTGATTGCTATGCTCGCTATCTAGTGCGGGTTGAGGAAATGCGCCAGAGCTTGAGGATCATTGAGCAGGCTGCGGAACAGATGCCTTCTGGTCGGCACGTTACCGATGACTACCGCTATGTGATTCCTCAACGAGAGGACATGCTGAAAGACATTGAGAGTTTGATCCATCATTTCATCAACGTCACCCGCGGGCCCAAGATTCCCAGGGGTGAGGCCTACGTATCGTGCGAAATACCCCGGGGGGAGCAAGGCTACTATGTGGTGAGCGACGGACTCGGGTACTCGTATCGCACAAGAATACGGTCGCCGGGATTTGCCAATGTGCAGGTCATGCCAATGATGGCCGTGGGCGAAACCATCGCAGATTTGATCGCCATTATTGGCTCTGTGGACTATATTATGCCGGATATTGATAGATAAAGGAGAGATGTCAGTAGTCCGTTGTCCGTGGTCAGTTGTGCGGGCATAGGGCAAAGAGCATGGAGCATAGGGAAGAAGGTTTCAGGTTTCAGTGTTCAGGTTTCAGCGTTTATGTTTTTTTCTGACACCTGACACCCGACACCTGAAACCTTGAGATTGGTGCTTGGGATTTGGGATTCTTTCATTCCATCAATTTATGGACCACAATGAAGATGTGATACATCCAATGTTACCAGCAAAACTAAGAACATCCCTCGCGGAACACATCGCTCGCGTTGACCATCCCCGGGAGCTGGTAGTGGATGTCATGTTCGCTATTCAGGACCAGTTTGGCTTTTTGAGTGATGAGGCTGTTGAGGAGGTGGCTCAACTTCTGAATATGTCCCCCCTGGAGGTGGAAGAACTGGCCACTTTCTACACCTTCATTTACCGTGAGCCCGTTGGCAAGTATGTGATCCACGTTTGCGACAGTGTCGTCTGCTGGATGGATGGCTATGAATCGATCCAAGATCATCTGCGCAGCAAGCTTGGAATTGAAATGGGAGAAACCACTTCTGACGGGTTATTTACTCTCCTGCCGGTTTGCTGCATTGGTTACTGCGATAGATCACCAGCTATTCTGATCAATAAAGAGGTGTATGGACCACTTACACCAGAAAAGCTGGACGAGATCCTGGAAAACTTGAGAGCACAAGGCTAAGCCCGTGTTGCTGATGTGAGATATGAGATGTGTGATGTGAGATATGAGATGTGTGATGTGAGATAGATAATCATCTAGGCAGTCTCGGAGTATCCCACATCCCATATCCCACATCTCACATCCTAGAGCGGGATAAGTTTGAGAAGAAACAGGTAAGAGTCTATGGCCCCAACTTACCCACAGGTGCTTTTGCAAAACCGCAAACCAGACAGGATTGCCACGCTGGAAGAATACCAGCAGAGTGGCGGTTACCAGGCCTTGGCTGATGTGCTGCAAAACTACTCGTACAAAGACCTGCAGGAAGTCCTCATTGATGCCGTACTTTTGGGCCGAGGCGGAGCCGCCTTTCCAGCAGGTATGAAGCTGAGGACGGTGGCGGAGGATGCACCTTTTCCGAGATATATCGTGTGCAACGCCGATGAGATGGAGCCAGGAACATTCAAAGATCGGGTCTTGATCCATGCGGATCCTCACATGCTCATTGAGGGCATGATCATTGACGGCTACGGGGCCAAGGCGGAACAGGGCATTATTTTCATTCGCCCTGAATACGAGAGTGCGGCAAGAATTCTCGAAAGGGAGATCAAGATAGCCAAAGAAGCAGGCTTTTTGGGAAAGAACATTCTGGGCAGCGACCACAGCATGGAGATCGTTGTCCACCGCAGTGGGGGTCGGTACATCTGCGGCGAGGTCACAGCACAACTGAACGCTCTGATGGGTAAAAGGCCTAACCCGCAGCAACCACCTCCCTACCCAACGGAAAAGGGCCTTTGGGGGATGCCCACCGTCCTTCAGAATGTGGAAACCCTGGCAAACATACCACATATCATCAGAAATGGGATTGAGTGGTACAAAAATCTGGCAGTGACCGAAACCGGCGCCGGGACTAAGCTGTTTTGCGTAAGCGGGAAAGTCAATAAGCCGGGTTGTTTCGAGCTGCCAATGGGGGTGCGGCTGAGTGAGATCATTGAAGTTCACGCCGGAGGCATGCCTGTTGGTTCTGAGTACAAGGCTTGTTTGCCGGGTGGAGCTTCTACCCGTTATTTGCCCAAGGAATTCTATGACATTGAAATGGATTTTGATCCAATGCGGGAAGTTGGACACAGGCTGGGAACCGGGGCAATCATGGTCTTTGACCAGAAAACCTGTCTCGTCGCAGCCACCCTGAATTTGACGGAATTTTTTGCCAGAGAGTCCTGTGGTTGGTGCACGCCTTGCCGGGAAGGATTGCCATACATTCGCGACCTGCTCCTGCGGTTGGAGGAAGGGGAGGGCAGGGAAGAGTTCATTCCCATGCTGCAGCAAATGAGCAAGCACTTATGGAGTTCTTACTGTGCTTTTGCCCCTGGAGCCACCTCACCGGTGGAAAGCCTCATTACCTATTTTGAGGATGAGGTCAGGGAGCATATAGCGCAGAAAAGATGTCCATTTAAATAGAGTTTATTAGTGGACCGTAGCCCGTCCTGTAGGCATAGGGCATGGAGCATGGGGAAAGAAATTAGTCATATGCCTTCGGCGTCATTAGGTCACTACGCTTCGCTGTCATTTGTTGCAATAGGTAGAAGTCATTAGGAAGATTGCGGAATTTGGATCGCGGATTGCGGAATTAAAGAATTAAAGATCAAAAAATCTCAATAACGATTTACCGTTTGCTGCTGACACCTGACACCTGACACCTGACACCTGAAACCTAAGTACTGGCTACTGGCTACTTTGATTGTGCATTTTAGCTCACTTTAGACACTTGATTCGTTATGCCAAAGCTCATTATCGATGATCGGGAAATAGAAGTTCCAGCGGGAACAAAGGTGATTGAGGCTGCGGAAAGACTGGGCATCAAGATTCCGCGGTTCTGCTACCATCCTGGGCTGGGATCTGTGGGGGCCTGCCGGGTCTGCGCCGTGAAGTTTCTGGAGGGCCCCTTCAAGGGCGTTCAGATGAGCTGCATGATCGACGCTAAGGATGGCATGGTGGTATCCACCACCGACGAAGAGGCAGTTAATTTTCGGCAATATGTGATTGAGTGGCTCATGCTCAACCACCCCCATGATTGCCCGGTTTGCGATGAAGGGGGCCACTGCCTGCTCCAGGACATGACGGTTTCGGGCGGACACGGGATCAGAAGATACCTCGGGCTGAAGAGAACCTACCATGACCAGTACCTGGGTCCTTTGGTTCAACATGAGATGAATAGATGCATCCACTGCTACAGGTGTTCTCGATTCTATCAGGAATTTACCGGCTACCACGACCTGGGTGTCATGCAGATTGGCAGCCGCACCTTTTTCGGCCGCTACCAGGATGGCACTCTGGAAAGCCCTTTTGCAGGGAATCTCAGCGACATCTGCCCTACAGGGGTCTACACGGACAAACCATCTCGATTTTTTGGCAGGCGTTGGGACTACCAGAGATCTCCTTCCATTTGTATCAACTGCTCGCTGGGATGCCATACCGTTGCAAGCGGTCGCTACCGAGAGGTGGTTCGACAGGAAGCGCGATACAGTGAGGCCGTAAACGGGTACTTCATTTGTGATCGGGGGCGTTATGGTTTTTTCTATACCAGCAATGAGGAGAGACCAAGACAAGCTCTCGTTGATGGTAAAGAGGTTTCGTACGACCAGGCTATCCGTGAAGCGAGAGAAAAGCTGGGAGAACTCATCAAAAGCACGGGGCCTGATGCTGTTGCCTGTGTGAGTTCGGAACGTTCCAGTCTCGAAACTCAAGCCATGCTCAAAAAGATATGCCAAACGAAGGGCTGGCAAGGTCCGCATTACTTTTTGGATGAATCCATGGCGCAGAAAGTGAAATCGGCTTCATCCAGGCTGGAATCAGGTTTGGCGGTCTCTCTGCGTGAGTTGGAAAGTGCGGATTTCATCCTGGTGATCGGAGCCGATCCCGTCAATGAAGCTCCCATGCTGGCATTGGCAATGAGACAAGCCCAGCGAAGAGGAGGCAAGATTGCGGTCATCGATCCTCGACCGGTATCTTTGCCGTTTGAATTCCATCATCTAAACGTGACTCCGAATGAGGTAAATCTTTGCGCAAGTCTTCTGGTCAAGACGGCCGTCGACTTGGGAGCGGCGACTGATCTTGAACAGCCAGGCATTGAATTCTACCAGGCGATTCCAAAACTGGAGACTGTTTCCTCTTCACTCCAAGAGCAGATCGCCAAGGTGGCGCAGGAGCTCAAAGAAAGCAAACGGCCGATCATTGTATGCGGTACTGAGACGGTACGTCAAACTACTCCGGCGCTGGCGGCGGACCACGCCTTGCTACTGCAAGCCACCAATAAGCAGGCAGGTCTTTTCTACCTGCTCCCCGGGGCTAATTCATTCAGTGCTTCATTGCTAGCAAGTGAAGATGGATCTTTCCTCGAGACTCTCGAAGGAATAGAAAACGGCACCATAAAAGGTTTGATCCTGGTTGAGAGAGACCTCCTCTTACATTTCCACGATCGCCAAAGAATGGAGCTTGCCTTTGAAAAGCTGGAATTGCTCGTGGTACTTGACTATGTCAATTCTCGCACCCAGCAGAGGGCACACATTTTCCTACCCACCTCAACTTTGTACGAGGCTGGTGGTATTTTTATCACCCAGGAAGGAAGGCTCCAAGTTGTGCCCCGAGCGCATCTGAGTGGGACACCCATAGCCCAGGTCAGCGGTGGGAACCATCCGCCGCGCATTTACGAAAGTGAAATTCCGGGAGGGGAGCCCCGCCCAGGGTGGCAGGCTCTGGCAGAGCTCGTCCACGAAGAACCGCAGCCGGACGAAAATACCACCAGGTCGAGCGTACTGAATGGGTTGTCAGAGCTGAATCCAGCCTTCGCCACTATCCCGGCAATCGATGAACTTCCCGAGGACGGGATGAGAGTGAGCTCCCCCGAGGAATCATCACCTCGTTTCTCGTTGGACTGGATACATGAGTTAGAAAGAAAAGAGAGTCCCGATAAGAGTTTGGAGCTCGTCCTGGTTAACTGGACCTTCAGCACCGAGGAGCTCTCCCAGTACTCGCCACCCCTCATGAAGCTGGAAAAGGAAGCGGCTGTTTTTATGCATGTTGATGACGCGACCAGCCTAGGCCTCTCTGACAGCGATAAGGTGACGATACTGTTGGATAGGGGCGCTTTGGAAGCGAGTGTCTCTGTCAAGGAAAATATGGCTCCTGGGATCATAGTCATGCCGAGACATCGACTACTGGAATGGCAGAAGATCGAGACGTTGCCGAAGTTTGTGTCACACGAAGAGATAAAGAAGGTAAGTGTCTAAATAGGCATAGGGCATAGGGAAGTAATTGCGAATTGCGAATTGCGGAATTAGGGAATTAAGGAATATCGAGATAGGTAATTGTTTTTTTAATTCCTAAATTTAGGCATTTTAGAACAATTTAGCTCACTTGAACCGAAGGGTATCATGGACTGGATGATCGGATTTGCCATATTGATTGTAAAACTGGGGGTAGTCCTGGTTGGACTGCTTCTTCTGGCTGCCTATCTGGTGCTGCTGGAGAGAAAGTTTCTGGGCCGGCTGCAAATTCGCTATGGTCCAAACCGTGCTGGCAAGTTCGGGCTACTGCAGCCTCTCGCTGACACAATCAAGATGTTGACCAAAGAGGACATTGTGCCCGAGGCGGCAGACCGGGTTCTTTTCCTTTTGGCTCCAGCGGTGGTCGCTGCGGAGGCCCTCCTCATCTTTGCGGTTGTCCCCTTTGGCGCGAGCGTAACCCTTCTGGGCAAGAAGATTCCCCTGGTCATAACGGATCTTAACGTGGGATTGCTGTATGTGTTCGCCTTAGCTTCTTTAGGGGTTTATGGAGTTGCCCTGGGAGGCTGGGCTTCGAATTCGAAATACAGCCTTCTGGGTGGAATTCGTGGCGCAGCCCAAATGATTAGCTACGAACTTTCTTTGGGGCTTTCACTGGTCCCCATAGTCATGCTAGCGCGTTCCTTCAGCCTGCTTGATATTGTCCGGGCCCAGGCCCACTACCCTTTTATTCTGGTACAGCCGGTCTCTTTCATGATCTTTTTTATCAGTGCCATGGCTGAGACTAAGCGCATCCCCTTTGACCTCCCGGAGGCTGAAAATGAATTGGGCGCCGGTTACCACACAGAATATAGCGGCATGCGCTTTGGGCTGTTTTTCCTGGGTGAATATGTCAATCTCCAGGTGTTCGGAGCGCTGGTGGCTGTCTTTTTTCTGGGGGGCTGGCGAGGACCCTTTCTACCACCGGTGGTCTGGTTTCTTATAAAAATTTTAGTGATTTCTATACTGATGATTTGGGTGCGGGGGACACTGCCACGGCTGCGCTACGATCAACTGATGCACTTGGGCTGGAAGGTATTGGTACCCCTGGCGTTGCTGAATATCGTGGCGACGGGATTTGTTCTCTTGATTATCGGATAAGGGCACTGATCGAGGTCCGGATGTGAAAGAAGTGATATGAGATGTGAGATATGCGATCTAAACATTCAGGAATTGCGAATTGGGGGATTAAGGAATTGAGCCTGGTCTCGAAAAATCCCTTAATTCCTCAATCCCTAAATTCCTAAATTTGATTCCCACATCCCACATCTCACATCAATGCTCTAATACTTGGCGAGGTTAAGGATAAAGTGAAATCAGCCTTGGAAGCAATTGGCGCCCTGGCGACTGGATTTGCCACCACGTTCAAGCATCTCTTCCGCAAGCCCATTACCGAAGAGTACCCGGAATACAGGCGGCCATTACCGGAAAGGTCGCGGGCCGTGATCGTGCTCACTCGCGATCCCGACGGTGGCGAGCGTTGCGTTGCCTGCTATCTATGTTCCGCCGCCTGCCCGGTAAGTTGTATTTCGATGCAATCGGCTGAGCGTGAGGATGGCCGCCGCTATGCCCGCTGGTTTCGCATCAACTTCGCCCGTTGTATCTACTGTGGGCTCTGTGAAGAAGCCTGTCCAACATCGGCAATCCAGTTAACCCCATATTTTGAAACGTGCGAGCGCGACATCCTGAAGCTCGTCTACGAAAAGGAAGACCTTCTTGTAGAACACAGCGGCAAGGATAAAGAATACAATTTTTACAAGTACGCCGGTGTGGTAACCGAGGTTGGTGACAAAGGAGCACACGAAAGAGAAGAAAAGCCAGTCAAGATAAAGAGCAATTTACCGTAAGAGGGAGCTCTGAGGCATAGGGCATAGGGCACAGAGCATAGGGCAGAAATTGCGGAGTGCGGAATTAGGGGATTTCAGATTTCTCCTTCGGAGTCCCACCCTTCGGGTGGGTTCCCGGTTTGAGATTGCAGATCTCATATCCCACATCTCACATCTCCAGTTCTGTAGGCACTAGGCACAGTGAGAGGAAGCGGAGAGACAAGGTAAAAACATGACCGTTTATGGTGCCGTTTTTTATATCTTAGCGGGCGTGATTCTGATTGCAACTGGGTTGGCTATTACCAGACGAAATCTTGTGCATTCGATCGTGTACTTAGTCATCTCTTTTTTCGGCAGTGCTATGCTCTATTATCTTTTTGGAGCACCTCTTCTGGCTGCTCTGGAAATTATCATTTACGCCGGGGCCATTATGGTCCTGTTCCTTTTTATCATTATGATGCTGCGGGTGGAGCCCTCTGCTCTGCGAAAACCAACACTGCGACAATGGCTTCCAGCCGGGGTTCTAGGCCTTATCTATGTTGCTGTTGCCATTCTTGTAGTGACTACCGACCCCGGCAGTCAGACCATCCTGGAAACTGCCCTGGCAAGGCCACGGGTTTTCGGAAGATTTCTTTTCCAAAGATATTGGCTTTCAGTGGAAATCGTCTCGTTCTTGCTGCTTATTGCCCTGGTTGGCGCTTTGTATCTGGGAAAAGCCTTCGTGAAAGAAGGTGGGGACCAAAAAGAGGATCAATCATGATTGTGCCGTACAGCCACATTCTCATGTTTGCAGGGATACTCTTTGCGATGGGGATTTTTTGTGCAGTTGCCCGTCGCAACCTGATCATGATGCTCATAGGGGTTGAAATTATGCTGAACGCGGCTGGACTCGCTTTTGTGGCGGCGGCACTTCGCTGGCAGCAACTTGAGGGCCAGGTTTTTGTGCTCTTCATTTTTGCCATCGCAGCTGCTGAAGTTTCAGTGGGGCTAGCCCTAATTGTCTATGCCTACAGACGAACCGGCTCACTGGATCCAGAAACGTATAACATTCTCAGGTGGTAGCGAGATTGGCTATCGATGTGGGGTGTGGGAAGGCATGGAGCATAGGGCATGGGGCCTGGGGCCGGAATTAGTCATATGCCTGCGGCGTCATTGGGTCATTACGCTTCGCTGTCATTTGTTGTAATAGGTAGAAGACGGATTTGAGATTTACGATTCTAATATATTTTAGGCATTTTAGTTCACTTTAGACACTTTAGGCATTTGATTCTATGAACTGGAGCCTCTTTATACCTGAACTATACCTCTTGTTTATGATCGGGGTCTTCTTTTGCCTCTCTATGCTGGTGCGGCCAAACCCCAAGAGGGATTACTTCGTAGCTCTTTGTCTGGCCTCTGTCGGTATTGTGATTTGTCTGGTCTCAGTGAGGTTGGAGGGAACGCTTTTCTTTGAGGTCTACCGGGTTGATCTCTTCTCTCAGGTCTTCAAGGCAATACTGGCCACAGGCCTTTTCCTGGTAATCTGTATTTGCTCTGAGCTCATCGGTATTGATGACCGCCACCACCCAGAATTTTACCTCCTGCTGACCACCTGCACTCTGGCGATGATGCTACTGGTTAGCAGTGTTGAGTTGCTGACTATCTACCTCGCTTTGGAGCTCTCCAGTTATTCGCTTTATATTCTGGTCCCACTGCGGAGGGGCTACGGCGTTCATGTGGAGTCGGGAATAAAGTATTTTCTCGTGGGGGCATTTGCCTCGGCGGTTATGCTCTTTGGCATAGCTTCCCTCTATGGTGTCATTCACACCACTTATGTCGCGGAGATAATAAAGGTTCTTCCCGGCTCAATAGGTAGGCCGGCAGCAATAATAGGCCTCCTCCTCACCTTATGCGGTTTTTTCTTTAAACTTGCCGTCTTTCCGTTTCATTTTTGGGCTCCGGACGCATACCAGGGGGCTGCCAATCAGGTCACCGCCTACATTGCCACAGCCTCCAAAGTCGCGGCGGTAGCAATCCTGATTCGAATGATTGCGCTGAGCAGTGGCGCCAGCACGTATCTGGTTCACGCACTGGTTGCCCTCTCCATTGCCTCCATGACC
>JAJDNL010000156.1 GCA_022340745.1 Deltaproteobacteria bacterium | reverse complement strand
GAGCACACTGCTGGAAGCCTCTTGCCTAAAGAAGGTCTCGGCGGGCCGGACAATAGAGTCTGCGACGAGGGTGGTCGGGGATTTTTTAATGTTGTTGAGCATTGTTCATAGGAGGCGCAATTCGCCGGAGGTGTCATAATTCTATTTCGCCGATTGTCCACGGTGAGGGTCAACCAGGCGAAACAATTAACCGCCGGCACAGTCAGAGAGTTGAAAAAATCTTATCAAAGGTTACGATGTCTTGCGTTTAAGATTAGCAATGATGGTCTCAGCGGCATCCTCAACGGTAGTCTTGCCCATGTCGATAACCAAGTCATAAAGAGAGGCGTCATTCCAGTCTACCTTGAAATAGTGCTTAATCAGGCTTTTTGAATCCTTTTCCTCTCTGTCGATGTGATATTTTGCTGCCTTTCGATCAATTTTGAAACGCTTCATGATGGTGTCAATTTTTCCCGCCTCATCTTTGATCAGTCGAACATGCAGCACATTGGGTTTATCCCTCAAAATACACATACCACCCCAGCCGAGAATAATAGCATTCTTATCCTCATAGGCATCTTCAACCAATTTTTTGACTGTGGTAAAATAGCTCTCGTCGTCCAGACAACCACGTTCTCGATCAACCACTTTTTGTATCAGCGAGCAGGTATATCGATCCACGAAACGCAGAAGACGCGACTGCGCGTCCTGAAGAAACGCCTCAGCTTCGCCTTCAGAGATACGTAGCTCCCTGGCAATCCTCGCCACTAAGTGTTTACCGATGTATTCCCAACCCAGTTTTTGCGACAAAAGAGATGCCACTTCTTCACTATCAACACCGCATTCCCTGCTAATCGTAATGACAGACATCAAGCCCTCCTCGTTCGTGTCACTGGTGTGCCGGTGGTTCTGAAAGATTCTGGGTTCTACAACGCAGGCATAATACTCCAGTCCCCGGGAATTGTCCACTCGCGCCTGGCTCAAAATATCACTCATTTGTCATTAGGTCACTAGGCCACGAACGTGGCCGTCAGTACGCTTCGCTGTCACTGATTGTGACTAGATCATTATGATTGATGATAGTGAATAGGACAAAAAGCTACGAATGACGCCGCAGGCATATGACTACGAATGACAACGAAGCGCACCGGCGCGAAGTGTAATGACTTATGGTGCCTAATACATAGTAGGTTTATCAGTTAAAAAGCCGCGGCAACACTTTTGGCCTGCTTCTTGGCTGCTTCTATAATCTCTTTCTTATCCTCAGGAGATACCAGGGTTGGCTCCACAAGTATGGTCTGAAAGTCGCTGAAGCCAATAAATGCCAGGATATGCTCCAGATACGCTTTTTGCAGGTCGTAGCTCTCGGCGCCGGTACCGGAACCGTAGGCGCCACCCCGCGCGTAAATGGTGGCAATGGACTTGCCGGTCACAAGACCTTTGTACCCCTCTTCAGGGCTGAAGCTGAAGGTGTATCCAGGCTGGACGATGACATCGAGGTAATGTTTCAATTTGTAGGGGATGCCGAAATTCCACATGGGAAGTGAAAAGAGATATTTGTCAGCCCCGGTAAACTGAGCGATCACATCCTCTACGGCTTTCCAGGCCTGCCTCTGTTCCCTTGTGTGCTCCAGACCATGAAGGATGACGTATTTTGAATCAATAACATGCCCATCGAACTCCGGAAGGTGAGTTGCCCAGAGATCCAGGGTTTCAACGACGTCTTCTGGGTGAGTGCGTTCATATTCGCTTATAAAGGTCTTTGCAGCTTCAATTGAAGCGGATCTTTCCTTGCGTGGTGAAGCTTCTATATAGAGCAAACGTGCCATCAGAGACCTCCTCATCTAAAGTTGAAAACTCATTGTTTGCACGAGCATAATCGACCCTGCGAAGGGTTGTTACAAATATAGGCATGATTCCAGCCGATGCAACGGCAAATCCTTACAATGCCTTCAATGCCTAAAGTGTCTAAAATGGCGGTTAGTTTGTTGGCTGAACCTGCTCTGCCTTACTGGTTGAGAAATGAGAGGAGTTTTACTATATTCATTGACCTAGTCAGCATATTTCAAGAATGGCCTGCTACGACCTTCGCGGTCTCGAGACACCAGTTCATAAAATATGGGCGTTGGTTGAGGCAGTTCCAATAATTTTAGGCCTTTACCTGGAAGGATCCCCGATGCAATCAAATGTCAAAGTTCGAATGTTCGCCGCTGTTTTTACTCTGATAATGTTTACTGTTTGTCCCATTAGCAGCAGCGGCAAGAGTGAACCACCAAGGGTGGAGTGCGATGTCCATGCTGGACCGTGTAGGGCAGATATATCTGGAACCACGGTGAGCCTGGATATTGAACCGAAGCCGGTGAAAGCGATGCGGGATCTTGCTTTTACCGTCACTTTCGCGGGTGGGACGTTGGTGGCAGCTCCTTACATCGATTTGGGTATGCCGAACATGAATATGGGGAGAAACCGGGTTATTCTTAAGCAGGCTGGAGATCTAGTTTACCGGGGTGAAGGAGTTATCGTCCGCTGCCCCAGCGGCAGCCGAATCTGGAAGGCGAAGGTTACCGTTCCCGAGGTGGGTTCGGTGGAGTTTGTCTTTGATGTTATCTACTGAAACGATATATTTCGTCATTTTTACCACCGGCCTTGCGGTTGGGTTTGGTCACTGCATCGGCATGTGCGGGCCAATTGTGGTCTCCCTGTCACTCAGCTTGAAGGGGCGATCGGTAGTTGTTCCTCACTTGCTTTACAATGGCGGACGGATCACCACCTACGGCCTCCTTGGAGGTATTATGGGAGCTACCGGTTCCTTTACCCAGGTGGTCGCCAGCATTGCCAGCCTCCAGAAAGGTGTGATGATCCTCACCGGCATCCTCATTATGGTGATGGGGCTTGCCATGGCCGGCTGGATACCCTTGGGTGTAATTTTCGGAGACTATTACAACCCCCAGGGGGTGCTGTCACGAGGGTTTCGTAAGCTCTCGGAGGCACGATCAACGGCGACATACTATCCATTAGGAATGCTGCTGGGCCTACTACCATGCGGGCCGGTGTATACGGTCCTTCTTGCTGCGGCGCGGGCTGGCATGGAAGCCCAGAGTGGTCTGGAGGGTTTCCTCATTGGTATGGGACTCATGCTGTCATTTGGCCTGGGGACAGTGGTTGCCCTGTTGTTGATAGCTAAGCTTGCCGATCTCGGCTGGTTGAAGAGGAGAGATATAATCTACAAGATCTCCTCAGTGGTTATGGTAATTATGGGGGTCTATTTTGTGATCAAGGCTGTCAGGTATTAGAGGAATGTAGATTTAAGATT
>JAJDNL010000155.1 GCA_022340745.1 Deltaproteobacteria bacterium | reverse complement strand
CGGAGTCCCACCCTTCGGGTGGGTTCCCAGTTTCTCCTACGGAGTCCCACCCTTCGGGTGGGTTCCCAGTTTCTCCTACGGAGTCCCACCCTTCGGGTGGGTTCCCAGTTTCGGACTTCGGATTGCGGAATGAAGGGATTTTAGATGTTAGATTTGTGATTGCAGATTTCGCGGCCGACAAACGGGTCTGGATAAGGCCAGAAGGGACGAGGGTGACAGTTGGTGGAAAATCCAAGCTTTTACTTGTGGATAGGTCTCGCTCTAGGGGCAGTTGTCGGGGCAATAGCAGCAGTTCTCTATGCAAAAATCCGCGGTGTTTTTGCCAAATCAGAGGTTTCACAGTTGCGGCAAGAAAACCGCACCCTGAAGCAACGTCTTGAGAAAAAGGACAAGCACATCCAGGAGATGATGTACCATACTGAAAAGATTGCTGCGGGTCTGGCGGAGCCAAAACAACAGGAGGACTGAACATGGATCGTAAAGTCAGTGCTACTGGTTGGTTCCCAGTTTCAAATTCGCAAATCCAGATCACCAAACCGGGGCCCCGCCCGAAGGGTGGGGACTCCGGCGGAGAAATCTCAAGGTTTCAGGCGTCGGGTTTCAGGTGTCAGGGAACAAAAGCAAGCAAGCTGAAACCTTCATCTTCTCCTCAACCCTCCAGGCTTTTTTTGAATTGGCGGATCACAAATCGACCCAGATCGGAAAGATCTGTCTTTCTTAGGTGGCCGTCCAGATTAGCGAGGGGAATTTCAGCTCTGGCCATAGCTCGATGACCACCGGCACTTCCCAATCTGCCAAAGGCTTTGATCGCCTTGGAGCCAGCATTTTTTCTGAATCCATCGTTTCGTATGATTATAACTAAGTTTTTTTGGTAGCTACCCGAAACGACAGCCCAGCCAACCTCGTGGCATCTCATAAAGAAGTCAGCAAGGAGTACCAAGATATCTGGAGAACGTACCTGATCGAGGTGGGAAAAAATCTTGCCCTTGATGACGCGGTTGCTTTCCAAAGCCAGTTGAAAATACTTGAGGTCTTTAATTCCCATGTCGGATATTTCAATCTTACGGAGCAGATTCATGTTGGCAAGCGGAAAGAGGTAATGGAAAGCTTTGACATCGTCTTCAAAGGCATGCAATTCGAAATTGTGGGTGTCCACACGAATGGCGTAGAGAAGGGCGGTGGCAAGGCTTTTTGAAGGACGGATTTTGGCTGCCCGCAAATACTCGGTCATCATGGTGGCGGTAGCCCCGTAACTGGGCTGGATGTCTACAAACGGGGTATCAACTGTCATTGTAATGGGATGGTGATCGATGACAGCATCGTAGTGGAATTGGGAGAAAGCCTCATGATGGTGAGGTTGGCCATCAACCAGAAGAGTTTTGGAAAATTTTTTGGAATCAATTTGCTGCAGTTTAACCAGAGGGATTTTGAGAAGCCGCACCATGGTGACATTGTCAAATCGGACGATCTCGTTGAAGTGGGCGATGGTAACTGAGTGAACCTTGTGCCAAAGTAGCCGCTTCAGAGCCATGGCGGATGCCATGGCGTCTGGGTCGGCGTCAATGGTTATCAAGACCTTGTCTTTGGGTTCGAAAAGGGCAAACAGTTTTTGCAGGTTTTCACTGCTGGATCGAGGTCTGGCGGAGCGCTTGCGGCGTTTCCTGCGGCTCATTTCGGTAGCTCACAACTTTTTTACTAAAGATATCCACAATTTGGCGATTCTGCAAAAACTTCCAACAAAGTGCCACAACCAACAGCCAAGGTCAAGACCTTTTGCATAACACTTTCTGCCGGCTGCTGGCCGCCAGCTGCCACCAGATCCTGGGGCTTTGCGGTTGACTCCATAGGGGGCATCTGCTATGTTCTCGTCGATTTTAGAAAAATCTGATTTTATTGGAAAAACAAAGGCTAGGATGGCTTTTCCCGAGCAAAATGTGAAATAGTTCAAAAGCAATGGAAACCCATCTGGATCTTTATCTCGACTATCTTACTGTGGAGAAGGGTCTTAGCGCCAATACCCGAGCCTCCTACAGTGCCGATCTGCTTAAGTTTTTGAATTACCTTAAAGATCGCGGGATAGAGAACTGGAACCAGGTTCGGTTCCCCGAGATCATGGCTTTCCTTTCCCGGGCCCAGGAGCAGGGCTTGGCTCCCAGGAGCAGGGCAAGACTACTTTCGGCGTTGCGCGGCTTTTTTAAATTTATGGTCAGCGACAGTCACTTGCAAGAGAGTCCAGTGGCGAATCTGACATCGCCTCGACTCCGGCGCCAGC
This sequence comes from Deltaproteobacteria bacterium, assembly GCA_022340745.1. Taxonomy (GTDB): domain Bacteria; phylum Desulfobacterota; class Syntrophobacteria; order BM002; family BM002; genus BM002. The sequence continues at coordinate 5,469 of JAJDNL010000155.1, read as the reverse complement.
TTCCGACTGTGCTCAGTGTTGCAGAGGTGGAGCGGTTGCTGGCACAACCAAATCCAGATCTTCCTTTGGGTCAGAGAGACGCTGCCATGCTAGAGCTTCTCTATGGCACTGGGTTGCGTGTTTCAGAGTTGATCACACTTGCCGTTGGGCGCGTCAACCTGGAGGTGGGCTTTCTGGTTGCACGTGGCAAAGGGTCCAAAGAACGCATTGTACCCATGGGAGAGGCTGCAATCGAGACGGTACGAAGCTATACCTTGGGGTCCAGACCGCGTTTGCTGAAGGGTAGGATGAGTGAGATTCTTTTTGTCAGCAATCGAGGGACCGCCATGACCAGACAAGGCTTTTGGAAGTTATTGAAAAAATATGGGCGGCAAGCTGGAATGGAAAAATCACTCAGTCCTCACACCTTGCGACACTCGTTCGCTACCCATCTCCTCGAACGTGGGGCAGACTTGCGCTCAGTGCAAATGATGCTGGGTCATGCCGACATAAGCACTACACAGATATATACCCATGTTGCTCGGGAGAGGCTCAGGGAGGTGCATAAGAAATACCATCCGCGGGCATGAAGAATAGACGCGGGGACACGGAGAGACGGAGATATTGCGGATTGCGGATTTGTCCTTCGGACTCCCACCCTTCGGGCGGGTTCCCAGTTTCGGATTGAGGAGGGCATAGAGCATAGGGCATGGAGCATGGAGTTAGGGCAAGGTCAAAAAACAACTCATAACGTTGAACAATTAACTGATAACATCATATCCTGGTTACTCCTGTCTCCCGTCTCCTGTCTCCTAGCTCCTGGTTTCTTTGTTTTTATTTATTTCCTGACGGCTGACCACTGACCGCTGATAGCTATATTGGACAGGTCAAACTGGCCAAATCGGCTCCACAGATATTGGACAGCTGACACAGTAAGTAGAAAATTAGAGCTGAACCTGTGGAAATCATCACCACCCATATAAACGCAGATTTTGATGCTATGGCGTCGATGATTGCCGCAAAGAAGCTCTACCCAGAGGCGGTGATGGTGTTTCCAGGATCCCAGGAGCACAATCTTCGAGAATTCCTGGTTGAGTCCACCTTCTACTTTTTCAATTTTGCCAGAATTAAAGACCTGGACTTTGCAAAGATTCAACGCCTCATCCTGGTGGATACAAGACAGGCGGGCCGTATAGGCAAATTCGAGAGCCTAGCAAGAGAAACAAAAGTGGACATTCATATCTACGACCATCATCCCGCTTCTGAAGATGATCTCTCCGGCTCCCGTGAGGTAATAAGACAAGTCGGTGCTACCGTCACCATCCTCACCGAAATTATCAGGGAGCGTGGCGTTGAACTCACCTCCGACGAAGCCACTATCCTTGCCCTGGGTATCTACGAGGATACCGGCTCATTCACTTTTTCATCGACCACACCTGAGGATTACCAAGCAGCTAGATTCCTCCTTGAGCAGGGAGCCAACCTAAATATGGTGGCCGATATGCTCACGCGTGAGTTAACCGCAGAACAGATTTCACTGTTAAATGATTTAATCCATTCGGCCACTAGTCACACCATCAACACTATCCCCGTTTGCATTGCCCGGGCCTCTGCTGATAGGTACATAGGGGATTTTGCCCTATTAGCCCATAAACTTATGGACATGGAAAACCTCAATGTACTATTTGCCCTTGCCCGGATGGAAGACAGGATTTACCTGGTGGCACGCAGCCGCTTGCCTGAAGTGAACGTGGGAGAGATTGCGGCAGTTTTTGGAGGAGGTGGTCACTCTAGTGCTGCCTCGGCCACCATCAAAGACCTTACCATGATCCAAGTCGAGGAGGAGCTTTTCCGGATTCTCCAAAGTTGGATTAATCCTGGACGTCAGGCGAAGAATCTGATGTCTTCGCCGGTCATTTCGGTACCTCCGGAGCTTAATCTGCATGAGGCCGCTGATCTGCTCACACGTTACAATATCAACGCCGCACCGGTGGTAGACGGGGAGCGTTTGGTCGGTATACTCTCGCGCCAGATGATTGACAAGGGGATATATCACGGTCTCGAAGAAGTGGACGTTCGTGATTTTATGAGCACCGAATTCAGTAGCGTTACGCCGGATGCGTCTCTGATCGAGATTCAACAGCACATCGTGGACCGCCAGCAACGGTTGCTTCCTGTGGTCGAAGGTGAGAAGGTGATCGGAGTTATCACCCGCAAGGATCTGCTTAACGTGCTGCTCAACGACCCCAGTCGCATTCCCACCTATCTGTACGAGCCGGTGCCCACAACCGGGAACAAGCGTCGCAAAAATGTCTCAAACATTATGGCAGAACAGTTGCCCCGTCCGGTCAACGAGTTGCTGCAAACAGCTGGAAGGGTGGCAGAAAAGCGCAACGATAAAGCGTATGCTGTTGGGGGTTTTATCCGCGATTTGGTCTTACGGAGGCCCAACCTGGACATTGACATTGTTATTGAGGGTGATGGAATTGAATTTGCCAAAGATTTTGCAGAGATATATGGGGCTCGAGTGAGGTCCTACAAGAAGTTCGGCACTGCGGTTATCATTTTTCCTGATGGCTTCAAGATTGATGTGGCCACCGCACGGCTGGAATATTATGAGTATCCGGCAGCACTGCCAACAGTTGAGCTTAGTTCCTTGAAACTGGATCTATACAGGCGCGATTTCACTATGAATACTTTGGCGGTGGAGCTGGAGCCAGAAAGATTTGGCCAGTTGATTGACTATTTTGGCGCCCAAAGAGACTTCAAAGACAAAGCCATTCGGGTGCTCCACAATTTCAGTTTCGTGGAGGATCCCACCAGGGTATTGCGGGCCATTCGATATGAACAACGGTTGGGCTTTCGTATTGGCAAACACACTTCCAACCTTATTTTGAATGCAGTCAGGATGAATCTTCTAATCCATCTGAGCGGCAGGCGGCTGGCAAACGAACTGAAACTGATCCTGAGCGAAGAGAATCCGGCTCCAGCGATAAAACGAATGCACGAGTATAACCTGCTGCCTTTCCTTCATTCTGATATTACCTATGGCCCTCAAATGGCAAGGCTTTTGGAAGAGATCCGTTCAGTACTGGCTTGGTTCAATCTCAGCTTCATAGGAAATGGCTGTGATCGCTGGCTCGTCTACCTTCTGGCTCTAGCTGACCCCTTGAGTTTCGAAGGACTTGAAGAATTTTGCGACAGGATGGAATTCCCGCCACGTATCAGAAGTTGGCTGGTGGAGGGCAGAGCAAAGGCCATCTCTATTGCTCAGGGTTTTTACAGGAATCAGAACTTGAAACCGAGTGATATATATCATCTGCTAGAAGCTCTTAATCAAGAGTGGCTTCTCTTTATAATGGCCAAGACCGAACAGGAAGAGACGCGGCGTGCTATCAGTCTCTATTTCCGCAATCTGAGAGAAGTGCATTCTGAGCTGCGTGGGCGAGATTTGAAAGATATGGGTATTACCCCTGGACCGGTTTACCGAGAGATCCTGGACGGACTTCTAGACGGTCGACTAAATGGTGAGTTGAGCAGCAGGGAGGAAGAAGTGGAGTTTGTTCGGAAGCGCTTCATAGAAGCAAATTAAAATTGTTGATGGAATTTCCAAATTACAATGACTGAAATACTAGGTGTCAGGTTTCAGTGTTCAGGTTTCAGCAAGAATGAGGTTTCAGTGTTCAGATTGTTTGTATGTTTTTCCTGACACCTGACACCCGACACCTAGAGCTCTGACACCTGAAACCCTGAGATTGGTGCTTGGTCGGGAATGCGGATTTTCCGCTGAGCTACTGAGGTCAGACAACAATTATGAGTACCACATCCAAGACAGACGAATACCAAGTGCAACTGGAGATTTTCGAAGGTCCCATGGATCTGTTGCTTCACCTTATCAGGAAAAATAAGGTGGACATCTATGATATCCCCATAGCTCTTATAATGGATCAGTATCTGGCCTATCTTGATATGATGAGAAGCTTTAATATAGACGTAGCTGGGGAGTTCTTGGAAACAGCAGCCACCCTGGCTTATATCAAGTCGCGACTGCTGGTCCCCAGGATTGGTGCGGATGAGGACGAACAGGAAGAAGACCCGCGCATGGAGTTAGTGAGGCCTTTGCTGGAATACGCCAAGATAAGAGAGGCTGCTCAGACTTTAGCTGACAGTTTGCAGTTAGGACGGGACGTCCATGTAAGAAACATTCCAAGCGAAGAGCTGTGGGACCTGGAAAGTGGTGAGGAGATTGCCGAGGTTGGTCTTTTTGAGCTGGTGAGTGCCCTCCATGAGGTGCTGAAGAAGGCGGAACCCGACGAGTTGATGCAAATGAGCGCCGACACCATGCGCCTTAAAGACCGGATTAATCAGCTAATGGAGATCTTGGCAGGAGTGAGCAGCGTGACCTTTCATGAACTTTTTGCGGAACAGGCAAGAAAAGCAGATATAGTTCTCACTTTTCTGGCCATCCTTGAACTGGTACGCTTGCAAATGATCCGAGCCTTCCAGCACCAACCGAGTCGAATAATTCGGCTCTACCTCGCGGTCGAAGATGGCGTAGGGACCAGCAATTGAAGGGTGGCAGGTTGTGAACAAGAAAAACCGCAGACGCGCTGAGGGCAGGCCTCGGTAAACTAACAATGTAAATTCGAAATCCGAATATCTAAATCCGAAACAAATTCGAATTTACAAAATCAAAATGACCGAAACACCAAAGAACTCTTATTAAGGTGGTCACGTTTTGAGCATTTGAACATTAGAATTTCTGATTTGTTTCGTGCTTCGTGCTTCGAAACTGGGGCCCCGCCCGCAGGGTGGGGAGTCCGGAGGACCAATTTCGAATTTATTCAATGAGTATCTCTATGGTGAGCTAACTAATGAGGAATGCTCATGCAAAGCCGTAGTCGGGAGATGTCCTGAATGAGCCAGGTGCGGGCCATAATTGAAAGCCTTCTCTTTGTATCTGAGGTTCCGCTGAGTCTTACAAAGATCAAGTCTGTCCTCTCCATGTACACCCATGTGGAGATAACCGAAGCTCTGGAGCAGTTGCAGCAGGAATATGCCGGAGATAAACACGGTTTTTCCCTGGCCGAGGTGGCACAGGGATATCAGTTTCGCAGCAAGCCCGAATATGGAGAGTGGATTCGTACACTCAAAAGGATAACTCCCGCCAGATTGAGCCAGGCAGCCCTGGAGACTTTGGCCATAATTGCTTACAAACAGCCGATTCTCCGGGCCGAGATTGAGAGTATTCGCGGCGTGGATGTGGGCGGTGTACTTCGAATGCTTCTGGAAAAAAAGCTGATCAAAATACTGGGCCGCAAGAATGTTCCTGGGCGCCCCATCATCTACGGAACCACCCAAAGGTTTTTGGAGGTTTTCAGCCTGAAGGATATCTCTTCACTACCGACTATGGAGGAAATTGGAGATCTGAGCGAACCTGGCACCACAGTCCAGGACGATGAAGAAAGCGAGTAAACACATTTCGGATTT
>JAJDNL010000151.1 GCA_022340745.1 Deltaproteobacteria bacterium | reverse complement strand
GACTTTGACGAATTGGTGCACCATGGCTTGGTGCAGCCCGCCCACATAGGCGCATCTCTCGTTGCGACGATGACCATGGATCGAAATGGCCATATCCACATGATTGAGGAATTTCATGACCAGAGGACGGTCTTGAAGTTTCGTGCGATGGCTTGGTCGGTGCAAGGAAAGATTGCCAGTTGCCCGCCGACCAGCGTACACGTAGAGGCTGGCCCCGCTGTGATGGGCTACAAAACGCGCTATCTCCTCAGTACCTGGTTCTATGCCTCCCCCGTGTATGGCCACCAGACCCAAGGAGCTCCCCAGGTGAAGATGTTCACTGGTGTCGCCTTTTCCAGCCATGAGGATCAGCTCCCGGCAGTGTTTTCAGCTCATGGATAACCAATTTCAGCACTATACCAGAGAACAAAAAACGATCAAACTGGAATCCGTTTGTGGATCGCAATGAGGGATCATGTTTCATTTTCCTACAATGTTGGATAATCCCTCTCTGCGGTTCACCAACACGGTTTATAATGAGCCGAAAAATATTAATGTATAATATCAATAATTAACTATTATTTATTGTAATATTATAGTAATAAAAGGTACATGAAAAAGAAGACATATCGATCAAGATCGGTCCGACCAAGTCGAAAACGCGGCCGCACGAAAAGGGGTAGAATGCAGCAGCATCCGCCCCGATTTCGACCTCAAGCCTCTCGACAGCTCAAGCCATTGCTGGAACGAATCGGCGTCCCCAAAGCTGCGCCCTTTGTTCCCGACCCCTTCCAACGAGAGGCCGTCCTCGCTATCGACAAGAGCGATGTGCTCGTTACCGCCGCAACTGGATCGGGCAAGACCTGGATTGCCCTCCAGGCTATGGAGAAGTTGCTGGCCAACAATGGGCGAAGCTGGTACGCCTCTCCCCTCAAAGCGCTATCCAATTCCAAGTATACCGAGTTCAGCCGGCACTTCGGTGCAGAAAATGTGGGGATTCTTACCGGAGACCGAAAGGAGAATCATCAGGCACCAATTATCGTGGGTACCACCGAAATCCTTCGCAACCAGCTCTACGATGCCATGTATCGGGGAGAGGACCTTGGGGTCGAACTAGTCATTCTCGATGAGGCCCATTACCTAGGCGACGAGGATCGTGGTGTAGTCTGGGAAGAAGTAATGATCTATCTCCCGGCCCGAACACGTCTGTTACTGCTGTCAGCTACCATTTCCAATTCGGCTGAAGTTGCCGGTTGGCTGGAATGGCTCCGCCAAGTGGATTGTCAGATCGTGATCGCGCACAAACGTCCCGTCCCCATTCATCCGCTCTTTATGTTTCCCAGCGGCGAAGTGACTCCCCTCGTTCAGCGGCGAGAGATGGCCGGCAAAGTTCGACATTTCCTTCGCAGCAACCCTCGAGCTGGTATAACTCCAAGACGTGGAGTTGCCAATTTTTCCCAGATAATCGCTGTACTTCGTCACCTCAATCTGTTGCCTGCTGTTTTTTTTCTTAAATCAAGGGCGGACTGTAACCTGGCCTTGCTTGCCGCGCTTCCCCGCTTGAATCCCACTGAGAACAGCGAGGAAAATCGTCGCTTTAATGAACGATTACGACAACTTCTGGGGGCTCATCCATATCTCAAAAACCATCGCCAGCTTTCGTCTCTACGCAACGGGCGGGTGGCCGCCCACCATGGCGGCCAATTACCCCAGTGGAAGGCGATGGTGGAGGCTCTGATGAAAGAGGGAGTGCTAGAAGCCATTTTTTCTACCTCAACGGTGGCTGCAGGTGTCAATTTTCCAGCCCGCAGTGTGGTACTGTCCCAGAGCGATCGCTTCAACGGACGCGAGTTCGTTCCCCTCAATGCCACTGATTTACTTCAGATGACTGGTAGGGCCGGCCGTCGTGGCATGGACAAAGTGGGTTTCGTTATTGTTCTCCCTGGGCCATATCAGGACCCACGACTCATCTTCGACCTCCTGCACTCAACGCCTGAGAGCGTGGATAGCCAAATACAGATCACCTTCTCTATGGTCCTCAACTTATTACTTTCCCATAGATCTGAAGAAATAAGGGATCTACTCGCTCGCTCCTTTGCAACTTTTCAGAATCTAGAAAAATATCGAGATCTTGTTGATGATCTCCGGGGACTCGAAGAAGAGGTAGCCACTGAGCTGGAGACAGCTGGATGTGGTGATTTGAATACAGTTCTACGCACTCTGTCCAGAAAACGTAAACTGGAGGAGGAACTCAAGCAGGCGCAACTGGAGCAGCGTCGGAGCTGGAACAGTCTCTGCAAACAGGCCTATCTTACTCCTGGAAGGCTATTTCGTAGCAAGAAAAGAGAGCTTTTCGTGGTCTTGAGCAGGGAGAATCGAGGCGGAGTAGAGGGCGTTACCGCCATTCGGGTATGGCCACAGCACAGGTTGCGCCGCGGTCGTTTGCGTAAGCGCTGGTTGCGTTTTGCAAAAGTCGCCTCTGTGTTGGACGTTTGCTTTGAGCTTGCTGGGCTGGACACTCCGGAGCAGTGGCTAGAGTCTGTCCTCAGCATCCCACTCGACACCTATCCGAGGCTTGGAATGAAAGAGCCCCTGCCCTACCCAGAGCAAGAAGTCTGGGAGGCGCTGAAATCAAGAGTACACCAGGCCACGGCAGCAATTGCCGCACTCCCATGCGGACAGTGTCCTCATTTGCGCAAATGTGAGCCGAAAAAACAGAGCCAGTTCAAAGAAAAAATAAATAAAGTCCTCAGTCTTCGCCAACGTGTCGATGACGTCACCAATCGGCTTTGGCACGAGTTCAATCGCCACTTTCATTTTCTTCAAGAAGAGGGCTATTTGGACGAGTCAGGCCGACCGAGTGCTGACGGAATCTGGGCATCACAGCTCCGGCTTGATCAACCCTTGCTGGTAGCCGAGTCTATCCGCCGAAACGTATTCCCTCATAATGATCCCAAAATACTGGCTGGTCTTATGGCCCCTTTTGTCACTGATCGGGAAAGTCAGGGTGAGTCCTTCGAACAGCTGAGCCTGAAAAACCCTGAGCTGGGCCAAGCATTTGCCAAGATGGTTTCGGCCTTGCATCCATTGCGTCGGCGTCTGCGGCAGAGTGGCTTCGCAACAAATCCTTTATCCTTCTGGCCAGCAGCCGCAATCTATTTCTGGATTTCAGGAGCTAAGTGGGAGGAATTGGTTGATATTTCTGGCCTTGACGAAGGTGACCTGGCCATGCTCATTTATCGCACCGCAGACAGCCTCCGTCAGTTGGAAGGGCTTACCCAGTCTCATCCACACCTTGCAGCTAGTGCCACCGAGGGAATGAAACGGTTATTGAGGGAGCCGGTGCAGGTTCCGACCTAATGGCATAGGGCATGGAGCATGGGGCAGAGGGTGAATTTTAGATTGGAGATTGGAGATTGCAGATTGGGGATGTGACATTTGGGATGTGGGATGTGAGGTTTCGCATACCGTTTACCGCTTATACTGCTCACCCTTCTCGCTTTTTTCGCCTTTCCCGCCTCTCTCGCCTCTCTATACCACCTCCAGAATCTTCTCCAGCTTGTAGTAATCCTCTTCTTTCAGGGCCAAAAATTTCAGACCCATGCCCGTTGGGTGGAACGCAGCCTCCAGGGGATCAACCCAGACTACTTCGGCCAATGCAGTAACCGTTTCCGGTGCCTCGGGTAGTTCGATAGAAACCAACATTTCATATCCCACTTCATAAGGCGTTGCCGTTGTTACCGCCAGGCCCCCCTCGGATATATCCCTGAGCCCCCCCAGGTGAATACTTCCGTTGGTAAAGATTCTTACTACGCCATCCATATTCTTGCGCGCAAAGCGCCGACATTCTTCCACTTTCTGCGCACCTATCCTTCCTCAGAGTCCTTCTTCTTCACAATCACTTCCTCGACGTCGAGGGTGATGGGGCTTGCCAGATAGCCAGACACTGCCTGCTCAACGAGTTCTTTAAGAGTTATCCCCTCCAGAGCAGCCCGCGATTTGGCCTGTTCATGCAGATCATCAGGAAAATTCTTGAGGCTCAGTGTTGCCATGTGTCATCCCCCTATGAGTTTTTGCGCTGGATTTTATTACTATCAAGGCTAGGCGAAGAACGCAAGAGAATTGCAGATTTTAGATTGCAGGTTGCAGATTGGGGAAGGCATAGAGCATGGAGCATAGAGAAATACAGCAGACAAAGGAAAGAAGAAAGGGGTTCTACTGTGGGAGCGGTTTTCTTCGATCTGAGCGACTCGACCTGAGCGACACGACTTGAGCTCGTCGACAAGTCTCGTCGACAGGTCCTGTCGAAGGTCAGCCACGACATCACTATTATAACTATTTCAAAGACTTGATGAATCGACTAATTGACAGATGAACGAATTCCTCAATTCCTCAATTCCTCAATTCCTCAATCTCAAACCGGGAACCCGCCCGGAGGGTGGGAGTCCGCAGGACAAATCTGCAATCTTAAATCTTAAATCTACAATCTCTTCTCTGGCACGTTTGTTGCTTAAATCCAATATGTTAGATGACCTTACGCAAAAGAAAGTCTGGCAAGATGGAGCAATTGTTAGCAGATATTTTCGGTCTTCTGTTGATTCTTTCAGGATCTCTCTGGGGTATCGCTGTGGGATCCTGGCTGAACAGTGGCGTGGGCGGCTTGTTGGGGCTGGTCGTAGGAGCCCTATGGGGCTTCCATATGGCCGAAGGCTGTACACTCTTGCTGACAACCAAAAAAGAGCTCAACTCTGAAGCCTACGAAAAGGGTCTCACTACAGTTTTTGCCCAATCCGAAAAAGCTCCTTTAGCAGGATCAAGACGACCCTGGTTATCCCGTATCTTGGGCCGTAAATCGGCCAGATCATCTCTACCTGAAACTCATGGCCTTTACAGTCTCGAGGAGATTCATCGTCGCCTCAAAGCAATAAATGCAGAAGTCTGGCGAGAGTTGCGCCTTGGTGCACTCTCGAGCTGTTATGCCGGGCTCTACAGTGTACAGCTCGCTGAAGCAGGAGAAAGGCTGGATTGGCAAGAGGTGAATCGTCGGACAGTTTCCGCCCTGCACCGATTTGAAACCGCCAAGAACGAAGAAGAGCGCCGGGCCAGCCTTAATGAAGCTCTTGACCGCATCGGCCAAAAGCTGCTGCTTGTTCAGAAGGCAGCCCTGCGTAAGGCTGACAGACTCAATAAGGAAGAAGAGGCAGCAATTCAAAAAAATGAAGCGGAGCTTTGGCGCCTTTCTCGCTTTGCTCGCTAGTCCCCCTTGTAAGACCGACAAGCACCCAACATCACCAGAACGTCTTCTCCCCCATCCATTTATGCGTCTTGGACCTGCAGTAAATCAAGCAGATTGGCTCAAATGGAGCATCTGCTCAAAAGTTTCTTCCGGTTTACGCCTGGATGAGTATACTAGAGGTGAAGATCCGAAGCTCTTGTTGCAGACAGAAATAGACCCTAAATCCATTACCCCAGTACTCCAACACTCCAATACTTTAGGAATAATGGAGCATCCATGTCCAAAGCAAATACCGGTATCCTCATCGTTGGTGGTGGCATCATCGGCCTTACTGTAGCCCGAGAGTTGGTACAAAAGGGACATCAAGACATTATTATCATTGACAAAGAAAAGAATCTGGCCAAACACGCCTCCGGGCGCAACAGCGGCGTGCTGCACGCTGGTATTTACTATACCCCTGATAGCCTGAAGGCCAGATCTTGTCTGAACGGTAATTTCCTCATGCGTAATTACTGCAAGGAAAAAGAACTGCCGCTGCTGGAAACCGGAAAGGTAATTGTCACCCGGAACGAAAAAGAAATCCCCACCCTGAAAGAACTCCACCAACGGGCAACCGCAAACGGCGCCAGAGTAGACATTATCGACCAACACCAACTCGGGGAAATAGAGCCCAACGCCAGAACTGTAGAGAACGCCATCTATTCTCATGACACCGCAGTTGTTGACCCGAAAAAGGTTATGATGAGTTTGCAAGCTGACCTTGTCTCCACTGGTAAAGTACAATTTTTCCTTAACTGCGCCTTCCTGGGCATCAGGGGTAGCTCCACCGCACTCACAAGCCACGGTGATATTGGATTCAACTACTTCATAAACGCTGCAGGAGCTCACTGTGACCGTGTAGCACGGGCTTTCAATCTAGGCTTGAATCTCCGCATGATTCCCTTCAAGGGCATCTATAAGAAGCTGAAAAAACACAAAGCTCACCTGGTACGCGGGAACATCTACCCGGTACCAGACATTCGCAACCCATTTCTCGGCATTCATTTCACCCGAAGCGCTTATGGTGAAGTGTATCTAGGACCAACCGCCATCCCAGCCTTAGGACGGGAGAACTACGGTCTGATAGAGGGAATCGATACGGAAGGCTTAGCAATAATCTACCGAGACGCGGTTCTCTTTTTTACCAACCCCAAATTCAGGGATGTGGCCTTGAAAGAACCAAAGAAGTACCTGACCCCATTTTTCTATAACAGCGCGTCAAAACTAGTAAAAGAGCTACATCCGAGCGATATCGAACCTGCAGATAAGGTGGGAATTCGCGCCCAATTGGTGGATTGGGATAAGAAGGAACTGGTCTTAGATTTTCTCGTCCAAAAAAAAGAAAATACCATTCATATACTCAACCCTGTGTCCCCGGCCTTTACCAGCTCCATGGATCTGGCACAGAAGATAGTGAAAGAGATTAGTTAGCGGTGAGCGGTAAGCGGTTAGCAGTAGATCGTTGCAACCGTTGAAATCGTAGAAACCGTAGAAGTCGTAGAAGTCGTAAAAATAGTAAAAATCGTGTCTTCCAGGTTATGGGGCATGGGTTATAGGTGATAGGCTTTTACCCATAACCCATTACCCATCACCTATGACCCAAGAATCCTTTGCCGCCTTTCCCGCCTTTCTCGCTTTATCTCCATGCTCTATGCTCTATGCCCCCTCCAAAATATTAGACTTGACAGCCGTTTTTATAGAGTTTAACATAATGCTAACTAATATGTTAGCAATACCATCTGCTAACGTTTCCGTTAACGGCCCATTTTACAAGGTGTTTAGCGATGGCAAGTAAAACATTGGGATTCAGACTCCCAAAAGAGACCTGGAAGAAATTGGAGGCCGAAGCTCAAAGCAAAGGTGTGTCCATGACGGATCTGGCACGGCAAAAAGTCATGCTTTCGACGGATTTTGAAGGACCAGTCCAAAAGCTATTTGATCATTACAGTACCACGCTCAATATTTCCAGACATGAGGTGATTGAGGCAATTCTGACAGACTACGTTGCCATGCACCAGGCGCATCTTGATATTTGGGGTCCTGGTAAGCTGATACTAGAGGAATTTGTTTTTACCGAAAACGGGTTAATGCGGGGACAGGAGCTATTCGAGGTGAGAAAAGCTGTCCACACCCGGGAATTCAAAAGGGAAAAGGTCAAACTATTACTGGAAGAAGAGCAGAAGCTGGGTCGAGAAGGAATGAGCAAAGAAGACAGGGAATGGCTCAATGCCAATCTCCATCTGATCCACGTTCCTCATGGCAAGGGTTTGCCGAAGAAATCAGCTTCCCAGTGGATATCCAAACTAAAGAGACAGACAAAAGAGTAGGAGGCATGGGGCATGGAGGAAGGAGCCAGAAGCTAGGAGTCAGAATCCAGAATTGAGGTTTGAGGTTTCAGGTTTCAGCTTTTTTTTTCTTTCCCTGACACCTGATACCCGACACCTGAAACCTTGAGATTTGTCCTTCGGACTCCCCACCCTCCGGGCGGGGCCCCGGTTTCTCCTTCGGAGTCCCCACCCTCCGGGCGGGGCCCCGGTTTGGTGCCTGGGATTCGGGATTTCGAAATGATTGGCGATTTGACTAATCAACAATTTGAACGACTCGAACGACTTAGAACGGCTTCAACGACCGACTATTCACCCTCCACCATTTCATGCTCACACTCCCGCAACAGTCTAATATGTTGCTCTTCTTGAGCAATGACT
>JAJDNL010000143.1 GCA_022340745.1 Deltaproteobacteria bacterium | reverse complement strand
CTAGAGCATTTTCATGAAATATACGGGCTAAAATCTGGCGGTTTTCTCTGTTGTCAAAGGTGGGGTACGAGAGAAAAAACTCCCTGAATTGAAGCTCCCTGCAGTCCGCCTCCGGCGGACTACGGGAAACGCGTTCGCCCTGTTGAATTTCCAGAAGGGAACCCTATTCAACAGGGAGAGCTGTAACATTTGCAGTTACATTCATGCCGCGGTTTGTTTTTCCCCGGCTGATATTCTTTCGCTATCTTTTGTCTAGCCCCTTATTTTTTGCCACCCTCCTCAGAATCCAACTGATCTTCGAGTTCCTTGGCAAGTGCCGAGAGATCATCTTCGTTGAGGTCCAGTTCAAGAGCATCTCCTGGATCAGCCGCAGGTTCTGAGGTCAAAGCCTCGTCGAGATCGGCAAAATCGTCGGCAGCAGGCTCATCCTCCTCAAATTCCAGCCCCAGAAATCCATCATCTTCTTCAGCCTGGTCCGCCTCCTCACCACTCAACTCCGCGAGATCACCCAGCTCCAATTCTTCAACTGCCGCATCTCCCAAGGCCGAGGCCTCGATGGTCTCCAGATCGTCCATGGCAATCTCACTCAGACTTAGCTCCTCAGAGGAGCCTGCCCCTGGCATATCGATAGATCCTTCTGTGGCAGGGGGCTCACCCATATTCAATCCCCCCAACTCTATCTCGGTTTCCTGAGTAAAGCTGAGATCTTGTTGGACACCACCGCCTTGCATCTCCCCTACCAAACTGCCGAGGAGAAAAGGCACTTCTGGCCTAAAATCCAGCAGATTGAGTTCATTTCGGTCCGCCGAAAGGTCTCTGCTGCATTTCATACAGTTATCCAGGTGATCAAAACTGACATTGCCGCACTTAGGGCATTTCATGGTACCCTCCTTATACATCCCCCCCCGCCTGCTGGAGAACAAAAATGTGGTGGAGTAGGAGTATGTTTGGTCTCAACCTTTGTGAGGCAGTATAGCCGAAGCGGACCACAGGTCAAGGTAAAAGACCCAGGTCACCCAGCTCGTATTGTAGCAGGCTAATTACTGCAATTGCAGCAGTTTCCGTCCTTAGTACACGCTGGCCCAAGGAAACACTCTGGAAACCAGCAGCAGTAGCCCGCTCAACCTCGTTTGCTGAAAATCCTCCTTCTGGACCTATAAGTACACAAGCCTGCCGGCTTCCTGCTTGCTCTGCAAGGGCCGTCCGCAGGCTGCCACTCTCCTCCTCTTCCCAGCAAATGAACTTGAGTCCTGTTTCATTCTGGCCCGCAAGCAGCCGGGAAAAATCCTCCGGTGGTGATACGCGCGGAACCAGGTTGCGGCCGCTCTGTCTCGCCGCTTCCTGAGCTATGCGTTCCCACCTTTTGAGCCGGGAAGCCCCTCTCTCGCCTGCGGACCACCTCTGCGCTCTTTCGGTCTTTACCGGCACTATAGCCTTCACTCCGAGTTCAGTGACCTTCTGAATAATAAGGTCCATGATTCTCGGTCGGGACAGTCCCAGTGCCAGCAGCAGGTCAAGGGACGACTCTCGGTCTATCCTTCTGCCAGCCGCCACCTTGAATCGAACGAGCTGTCGCCCCACCTCCAAGATCTCTGCTGGATATTCAGTGCCACTGCCGTCAAAGAGCACAACAGCCTCACCGACTCCCAAGCGCAAGACCCGAGTTAGATGACGAGCCCGTTTACCCGTGACTAGCCGTTCTCCCGGACCAAGGACCTCGTCCTCAACGAAGAATCGGCGTAGTTTCATGGAAACAGGTCCATTGAAGCTCCCTGCAGCCAGCTTCAGGGAATCTTCGAAATGTAAGGAATTAATCCATTTTATTGTAGTTCGCTCGCTAACCCCGCAGCAAGCTACGGGGAATGCGCTCGCTGTAGCATTTTCAACTGAGAGCATCAATGGGTATGGTAACCGCCATTCAGCAATCAGTTAGAGATAGTAGCAAGCAAGATAAGTGCCTAAATTGAACAAAAACGAGCGAAAATGGCTAAAGTTATGCAAAAGGCAACCCTGTGCAAAGGAGTTGCGTGCTGGGAATTAGCCCACTTCTTTGAGCCAAAATCAACCAACACCCAAGGCTTCTCTCTCAGCTTTTACCGGCCAGGCTATACAAGTACCATTGAATAAGTGCCGGACCCCAAAAAACATAACTCATGGCACCCAAGGCCAAAAATGGTCCAAAGGGAATTTTGGTGCCTCCCCCGCTCTTGTCTCTGAACATAAGCAGAAGCCCCGCTACAGAACCTGCCAGAGAACCAGCAAAGAGAGTATAGAGTACGCCCGGCAACCCCAGGAAGGCACCGATCATGGCCAGCAGCTTGATATCCCCACCACCCATGCCCTCACGCTTTCTAAAGACTTGATAGCCTATCGCCACCAAAAAAAGCACTCCGCCCCCCACCAGCAGGCCGAGTAGTGATTGCCACACGTCAAAACGGGGCAGCAAGAATGAGGCTGCTACGCCTGCAACAATTCCAGGCAGGGTAATTACATCGGGAATCGTGTACGTATCCAAATCTATGAAGATTACGGCGAGCAGCGCTGAGAAGAAAATGAAGTAAATCCCCAGTTCCGGACTCAGTCCGAAAGTCCGAAAAAGGGCAAGGGCCATGAGGCCACTCAGTCCTTCCACTAGAAAGTAGCGCGGTGAAATGCGCGCCTTACAGCGGCGACACTTGCCTTGCAGAATCAAGTAGCTCACCAAGGGTATATTGTCATAGAAGCGAATTGCGCTTTGGCAATGGGGACAGTGAGAACCGGGCTTGATGAGCGAGGCTCCTTTGGGCAGTCTCACGATGCACACATTGAGGAAACTACCCACCGCCGTACCCACAGCAAAGACCCAAAATCCGAGAATCGAACTCGCTACATTCATACCTTCGTCTACTCCATCCAGTGGACTCCAGCACTATTGTCTGGATCACTATCAAGCATGAATCGTACCAAGGTTACGATTATGTCAGTGGTCAGCTGTTGGGGCTTACGCCGGGTTAAACCTCTTTAGAGGGGGCTTCCTTGTATCCACACGTTTTCTCCGGACAAGCCAGGTATTCTTCCCCCTTGCTGCTCCGGATCACCAGGTAAGCATTGCCGCAGCTGGGACAACCTTTGTCAACCGGTCGTGACCAGGAAATAAATCGGCACTTGGGATAACGAGTGCAGCCGTAGAATCTTTTCCCACGTTTGGACGCTCGTTCTACCAATTCCCCGTCACAATCCGTTTGCGGACAGGCAATCCCAGTGCCAATGGGTCGAGTGTTGCGGCACCGCGGATAGTTTTCGCACGCTAGGAAAGAGATACCCTGGCGACTTTTACGGATCACGAACCGCCCATCGCACTTATCGCACGCTTCGTCCGTGTATTGGACAGTTTTTTCTTTCTCCTCTGCCTTTTCGTTTTGCAGCGAACGCGTATTTTTGCACTCGGGGTACCCGGTGCAGGCCAAGAAAGGCCCAAACCGTCCATTCTTCACCACCATGTCCCGACTGCACAATTCGCATGTGCCCTTAACCTCTGCTTCCTCCGCCGCCTGAATCTTGCCCTTGCTGTCTCGGGCGAAGTTCTTGCTGTTCTTGCAGGTTGGATATCCGGAGCAAGAAAGAAACAATCCGTTCTTGCCCCAACGAATATGCATCTTTTTGCCGCACTTATCACAATCGAGCTCTGTTGGCAGGCCCTCTCTCTTGACATCAATCATTTCTGTTTGGGCCCGCTCCACCGCCTGGTGAAACTGCTGGTAGAAGTCTTCGAGCACTTGGAGCCAGCCCCGATTGCCTGTCTCCACCTGATCCAGCTTTGCCTCCATCTGGGCTGTAAAAGCCACATTCAGAACCTCTGGAAAGCTGGCAACCAGCAGATCATTTACCAACATCCCTAGCTCTGTGGGCTTGAATCGTCTCTTCTCCTTGATGGTATATTCCTTCTTCTGAATGACCTGCATAATACTGGCATAGGTGCTTGGCCGGCCAATACCTTTCTCTTCCAGTTCTCTTATCAGCGAGGCTTCCGTGAAGCGCGGTGGCGGCTGGGTGAAGTGTTGTTTGGGTTCCACCTTCACCAATTTCAAAGACGTGCCCTCCTTCAGGTCTGGAAGTTTCGGCCCTTCCTCCAATCCATCTTCACCGTTGTCCGAACCTTCAATATAGATCTGCATGAATCCGGGAAAGCGGAGCACAGTCCCACTGGCTCGCAGCATGAGCTCACCTGCGGCAATATGCATGATCGTCTGATCCAACTGCGCCGGGCTCATTTGGCTTGCCACGAACCGCTTCCAGATCAATTCATAAAGTGCCAGCTCTTCTTTCTTGAGATAAGCCGCCATCTGCTCGGGGGTCCGAGTCACCGAGGTTGGCCGAATGGCCTCATGAGCATCCTGGCTCCCTTTGCGGCTCCGGTACACCGGGGCCTTTTGGGGAACATACTCTGTCCCAATGTTGTCCCGTATCCAACCCCTAGCCGCCGTCACCGCCTCCTTGGCAAGCCTGGTAGAATCTGTCCGCATGTACGTTATAAGACCAACAGCACCCTCTTTGCCCAACTCAACTCCTTCATATAAACGCTGGGCGACGGCCATGGTCCGCTGCGCGGTATATCTCAGCTTGCGAGCTGCCTCTTGTTGCAGGGTACTGGTAATAAACGGCGGGGCAGGGTTGCGTGTCCGTTTCTTTTTCTCAACTTTTTCTACCTGGTAGCTAGCTTGCTCGAGGACCGCTACCAAGGCCGACGCCTGCTTTTGATTGGGTATTTTTACTTTTTTGCCAGCTTGTCTCCACAGCCGCGCCTCAAATTGCGGCTTTACCTCACCTTCCAACAGGGCGGTGATTGTCCAGTACTCCTCACTATCGAAAGCCAAGATTTCATGTTCACGTTCGCATATGAGCCTGAGGGCCACTGATTGAACGCGACCGGCGCTTAGACCCCGACGGATTTTGTCCCAGAGGATGGGGGAAATCTGATAGCCCACCAGCCGATCCAGCAGCCTCCTGGCAAGTTGGGCCTCGAATTTCTGCTGGTGAAGTTCTCCAGGTTGCTTCAAGGCGTTCTCAATGGCATTGCGGGTCAGTTCGTTGAAAAGAACTCGGTAAATCTCCTTCTGAGAAGAACGCAGTTCCTCGGCAATGTGCCAGGCGATGGCCTCACCCTCCCGATCAGGATCAGGGGCCAGGTAAATACTGTCAGCCTGCTTAGCCGCTTTCCTCAGTTCGCGTATGACTTTTTCCTTGCCTTTGATTACTTCATAGTGCGGCTCGAATTTGTTCTCAATATTGATTCCCAACTCATTGGCGGGAAGATCTTTAACGTGTCCCACGGACGCTCGAATATCGAATCGATCGCCAAGATAGCGATTGAGAGTTCGCGCTTTGGTGGGGGATTCAACGATGAGTAGTGATTTGCCCATTCAGTGTCCTCGATCCTTTCTCTCGTTCCGCTACTCCATTTCTCTTGTGATCCTAATATAACAACGCAAATGAAACTGACCAGCTAACTGTGAAAATCTCGGGCAAAAAAAGTACCCGGGAGCTGTTTGACCAGCCCTCTGATCTCCAAACGCAACAGCAGCTCAGCTGTATGGGAAACGCTAAACTCTAATTGACGAGCAATGGCATCGATGTGCACAGGATCCATGCCCAGTAACTCCCAGAGCTGCTTCTCTCTCTCACTCAGCTCAGGATGTGAACTCGTCGGGAAACCTTTTGTCACTACCGGTTCAACCGGAGACCTGCCAGCGACCATGGGCAGGAGATCTTCAATAACATCCTCTGCCCTCTCCACCAACTTGGCCCCTTCTTTTATTAAACGGTGAGTCCCCTCAACTCCTGGCCGGTCAATGGGACCAGGTACCGCGAAAACCTGACGGTCCTGTTCCAATGCCATTCTGGCAGTAATGAGTGATCCGCTTTTTGCTGCAGCTTCCACCACCACTACACCCAAAGAGAGGCCGCTGATGATCCGGTTTCGTACTGGAAAATTCCCTGGTTCTGGTGGGGTACCCAGCGGGAATTCACTAATGATTGCCCCCGAGGCAGCAATTTGCTGCGATAACTTTCGATTCTCCGCCGGATACACCACGTCCAGTCCGGTCCCCAATACGGCTAAGGTTCTGCCACCCCCTTTTAAGGCTCCCCGGTGGGCAGCACTATCGATCCCTCGGGCCATTCCACTTACCACGGTCCAGCCTTGCCAGGCCAACTCACGACAGAGCTTTTCGCAAACGTTGAGACCGTACGCTGAGGCTTGCCGCGACCCTACCACAGCCACTGCCCGCTCATCTTCCTGCAACAGCGTGCCTTGCACATAAAGAAGAGGTGGTGGGTCCGCAATGTTCGATAAAAAGTGAGGATATTCCTCGGTGCCCCATTGAATCATTCGAATGCCGAGGGAACGCAGACGGAGCATTTCCTTCTCGGCAGTCTCTTTGAGCGCTCGGGATCCTATGGCAGCAATGGATTCCTTCCTCAATCCCGGAACCTGCTCTAGATGACTTCGGCGAGCGGCGAATACTCGGTCAGGGCTACCAAAACGCTGAATCAACCGGTGAAATGTCTTGGCACCTATGCCCGGCACGAGAGTTAACGCCAGCCAGCCCAGATCTGCATCCATAACACCTTACCTAACCTACAAGCCTTAGGGCCTGCGTTTTAAGGAAAGAATACTGGGCCTGAGGACCCGGCTTTGGGTTGCCACCATGACGCAAAGCGCTAAGCGCAGAGGGCAAAGCGAAAAACTTCAAATTTCACGAGTTCCTGAATTTGTACGCTATGCTCTATGCGCTATGCCCTATGCGATCTGACCCCCGCAAGGCGGGATCCGAGACTGGCCTTGAGGACCAGTTTCTTTATGGTGAAAATGCTCCAGCGAGCGCATTCCCCGTAGTCCGCCTGAGGCGGACGGGGTTAGCGAGCGAACTACAATAAAATGGAATCACTTCCTTACATTTCGAAGATTCCCTGTCCCGCATAAGCGGGACTGCAGGGAGCTTCAATAATGCAGGTTTTCATTAAAAAAGGGGCCATGCAAGCTGGGTTCCCAGCTCCATGGCCCGCAGCGGTTCTTGCTTGCAATAGATTGATCAGTTTGCCGTAATGAGCCTGATTTTCTCTCCGGGCACAAACTCGTTTAATGCTTTGGTAACCAAGGCTGCAGCTGTTTCTGGCTCCACCGCCAAAACCAGAAGTTCACCGAGGATCTGATCTTTGAGCATGATTTTAGATTCGTCTTCAGCGATAAAATGCGCCACCTTAGGTTGCCGGAACACTTCAAAGCGGTTTCCTGCCTTGATCTCGTCATTGTCGCCGAGATCGATGAAAACGATTTGCTGGTCTGCAATCAACCGCAAATCCCCCTTGGACAAAATGATGCTTCCCCTCTTGGGCTCAGTGCCGTCATGAAGGGCAATCTCCTCAGACCTTTTTTTATAAGGCAGCAACTTGTCCTTGGGTGAGATGGACTCATACGAGCTGCGCACAATTGCTCCTGCGTGGTCTGGGGCCACGTAGGTAACTTCTAAGATACCCAGAATCGTATTCAGATACCCCACGTCCTTGTTGGTAAGGGGGTGCTTGATCATGAGAGAGGTCCGGAAAATGAAAAAACGGTCCCCCACTGCCGGCTGAGTGGACTCGCGAAACTTGAGGTAGACTTTATCTGCCGCACCAATAAGCTGCCTCTCCCTCTCTTCTCCCAAGATCAAACCAACACCCTTGGGCTTGAAGGGAGTGATGAATCCCACCTGATCGATCTCAGCGAAGGTTAGCGAGGGAACTTTGGGCGGTGGCGGTGGGGGCGGTGGCGGTGGCGTTACCTCTTCAACCACGGGTGCTTCTTCAACCACTGCTGTTTCTTCAACCCCAGTGCTTTCTTTATTGTATCCTGCCACATCATAGTAGACTCGCAGCTCAGTGCCAGGGTAGATCCAATGGGGATTGGTGATGTGAGGGTTCATCTGCCAGACTTTGGGCCAAACCCAGGGATTGCCATAAAGGCTTTCACAAATATCCCAAAGCGTGTCACCCTTCACAACCACATGAATGTAGGTTTCTTGGTCAGTCTCGCCGTGAGGAGTTGCCTCTTGAGCCCTCAGGTGGGGAGTCTGTGTGAAAGCCAAGAGCAACGTGCCCGCCATCAAGCAGATAAGGATTGTTCGTTTCACGGTTAACCTCTCCTCTGTTTAGGGGGCGTCGGATTTTTTGACAGCTACCTTCATATGTCCGATCTTCTAACCTGTGACCAATACACGCATTTTTTCTATGTGTCAACCATGATGACCTAGCAAAAAACATACCTGCTTATGACTGGGGCTGACGTATACATTGTATTATCCTGATATAATTAGTCTTTAGTGGTTTACTGAACGAGGGTCACGAGTGGGTTACGTTTCATTTTGTCTTTGTTCATGAATGATTCTGCGGCTTTTAACGATACTCATCGTATTCATCTGTGTAGGAAAGCTCTAGGCCCTCAGTGTTTCCTCGCCCGGATATTTCATGAACCACGATGGATTCGTGAAGAATGTTAACTAGCTCTTCGCTGTGGCTCGCACTCGAGCGCTGCCAAGCCTGGCTTCCCAGGCGATCAGTATTGGACTGGCAACAAAGATGGATGAATAGGTACCCACCACCACTCCCACAAGAAGGGCGAAGGCAAAATCATGAATCACCCCGCCACCCAGGATGAAAAGGGCGGTTACCACCGCCAGAGTTGTTCCTGAGGTAAGAATGGTACGACTGAGAGTCTGATTTATACTGGCGTTGACTACTTCAGCAAATTCACGCCGTTTACCCTTACGCAGGTTCTCTCTGATCCGATCGAAAACTATAATGGTATCGTTGAGAGAGTAGCCGATAATGGTAAGCAGGGCCGCAACGACGGTAAGATCAAATTCCTTGTTGGCGATGGCAAAAGCGCCCACGGTAATCAGCACATCGTGGATGAGGGCGGTCACCGCTCCGAGGGCGTATTTGAGTTTCAGAAACCAACAACAAACCATGGTGATCACCAGGGCCGCCACGATAAGCATGGGGATGCCCATGCCTACCTTGCGCAGGCCCAATACTCCTAGGACTAACGCCCCGGCCATAATGGCCGCCGGCATCAACTTTTGCTCAAATCTCCACGAGATGTAGATGGCGATCAGAAGCAGGGCATAGTAGATGGCCAAAAGCGCCTTCTGGCGCAAGTCCTTGCCCACCTTGGGTCCCACCATCTCTACCCTTTCAACTGTCACTGTATTTTCGCCATAGAGCCTCTCCAGATTGTCCTTCAGCTCCTTGCTGAGGTTGGCTAGCTTTGATCTGGATACATCGGTGCGAATGAGAAATACGTTTTCTCCCTCACCGCCAAAGTGCTGGATGGCGCTCCGGTCCAACCCTATGGGCTTCAACCCCTCCTTAATCTTGGCGGCATTGGTGGGGCTGCTGAACCTCAATTGGATAACGGTGCCGCCGGCAAAATCAATACCGTAAAGACTCGAGCCGCGCCAGATAAGGGCAGCAAGTCCGATGAGAATCAATACCAGTGACAGAGTGAAAGCAAACTTACGCCGCCCAACAAAATCTATGTTAATGTCCGGTTTGATAAACTCCATAATTCCCCTCTAGAGATTAAGGAATTGAGGGATTTAGAGATTGAGGAATTCCTTAATTCCTTAATTCCCTAATTCCCAAATTCTTTATATGCTTAACGTCTTCATTCGCCTTTTTTGCAGCAAGTAATCAAACAACAGCCTGGTTCCAAAAATCGCGGTGAACATGCTAGCGGCAATGCCCAGGCTCAGCGTAATGGCAAAGCCTTTCACGGGACCGGTACCGAACTGCAAGAGGACAACGGCGGCAATCAGGGTGGTCACGTTTGCGTCTACAATTGTCCAGGTAGCCCTGCTATAACCGGTGTCCAAAGCTGCCCGGGGCGTCTTACCCAGCCGCAATTCCTCCCGCACTCTTTCAAAAATCAAAACATTGGCGTCAACCGCCATACCGATAGTGAGAATTATGCCAGCGATGCCGGGCAAGGTGAGGGTGGCACCGAAACCAGCTAACGCCGCCATAATCAAAACGATATTGAGGATCAGGGCCAGATCAGCGATGATTCCGGAGCCTCCGTAGTAAACAACCATGAATATCACCACCAGTACCCCACCCACCGCCATGGAGATAAGCCCCTTACGAATGGAGTCTCTTCCCAGAGATTGACCCACGGTGCGCTCTTCGAGTATTTGCACTGGAGCCGGCAATGAACCAGCACGGAGCACCACTGCCAGGTCTTTGGCCTCATCCATGGTGAACTGGCCCTCGATTATGGCGTTGCCCCCGCTGATGCGATCTCGAATAACAGGGGCAGAATAAACATTGTCGTCGAGCACAATGGCCAGCCGTTTCTTGACGTTCTCCCCGGTGATTTTCTCAAAGAGTTTGCCGCCGCGATCGTCGAAGCTCAAAGCAACGTAAGGACGATTGTATTGGCTATCAATGCGTACCTCGGCATTGGTTAGATATTCGCCGGTCATTAAGGTGCGGTCCTTGAGCAGATAAGCTGAGCGTCGCACTTGACCGGTGACCGGATCGACTTTACGACTGTAGTAGATTTTGTCACCCGCGGGTACTCTGCCCTTTTCGGCCTCTGCAACACTATGTTGCTCATCCACCAGCTTAAATTCCAGCAGGGCCGTCTTGCCGATGAGGTCAATTGCCCGCTGTGGATCTTTGATGCCAGGCAACTGGATCAAGATGCGGTTTTGCCCCTGGGTTCGGATGTCCGGCTCACTAACTCCAAATTGGTCAATACGATTGCGGATGGTTTCCAACCCCTGGTCTACTGCCAGCTTTTTTATATGGCTCACCTGGCTTTCCTCAATCCGCAAGAGAACCTCGACTTGGTCTTGGACCAAAGTACGGTCTTTCACCTTTAAGAGAGGGAACTTATTCTTCAGGAGGTCAGCGACCTGTTGCCAGTCTTGTTCCTTCGGCAGGAGCAACCGCACCCCATCCCTACCTTGTCTTTCAATCAAGCGGAACCGGATGTGTGCGGTGCCCATTTCACCTTTCATCTCCTGAGCAAAGCGCTCCACCGTATTTTCCACCGCCTTATCACTTTCCACCTCCAGAACGAGGTGCATTCCACCCTGGAGGTCCAAACCCAGGTTAATCTTCTTATCGGGAAAGAATTTAATCCACCATTCAGGCAGCTCTTCGCCCAGGGTTGGTAGCAGATAGACCAACGCTACCACAAAAACCGCCAGCACGAGAGCAGCACGCCATCTCAGATCCTTCACGCTACCTTTCTCCTCTCACAAAAAGTTTTTAGTTCGGGTAAAATGGTCAAATATCAACAAGATCCAAAGTAGTTCGATGATTTCTGCTTACTGCCTGCCGCGTCAAAGGCCCTGCCTGTGGCGCAAAGCTCCTAAGCTTGCCTACTTCTTACTTGGCTCCGGCTCTTGGGCCGCCGTACCGGCAATGTAGCCTCGCCCCACTTTCACCCGCACCTTTTCGGCAATTTCCAAGGTTACTACTTTTTCCGTGAGACCGGTGATTTTGCCATGCAGTCCACCGACAGTTACCACCACGTCACCTCTCTTGAGGGCGGCCAGTACTTCTCGGTGCTTCTTCTGCTTTTTCTGTTGGGGTCGAATCAGTAAAAAATAAAAAATGGCAAACATTAGCAGCAGAGGCACCAAAGCGGCGAAGCCGCCCCCCTGGCCACCGCCTCCCCCGGTCCCTCCGACACCCATGGCATATGCCAGGCCTGTCCAATTCATAAACAGCCTCCTCGTTTTTAAACCCACATGTTGCAGCTATTAGCCACCGGCTTGCACCTGGCGCAGCTGATAAAAGTGCGCCCTGAACTCTTTGAAAGTACCAGCCGCAAGTGCTCGTCGCATCTGCCGCATTAACTCCAAGAAATACCACAAGTTGTGAATAGTATTGAGCCGGTAGGCCAGAATCTCCTTGGCCATAAATAAATGACGTAGATACGCCCGACTGTAATGCCTGCACGTATAACAGGTGCACAGTTCATCAATGGGCATATCCTCGTCTTGGTGCTTGCTATTCTTGATGATTATTCGTCCGCGGCTGGTAAAGAGCATGCCGTTGCGCGCGTTGCGGGTGGGCAGCACGCAATCAAACATGTCCGCCCCCAGCCCCACTAGATCCACAAGGTCCTCCGGCGTGCCAACACCCATAACATATCGCGGCTTGTCCACTGGCAACTTCGGCAGACACGCCTTCGCCACCTCCAGCATTACCTCTCTGGGTTCTCCGACACTTAAGCCGCCAAGAGCATAGCCAGAAAAAGCCATTTCCGTGAGTCTTTCAAGACAAGCGTGCCTCAGTTCTGTAGACATGCCTCCCTGGACAATGGCAAACAAAGCCTGATCTTTCCTGGTTTTAGCCTCCCGACAGCGATGGGCCCACCGCACAGTGCGCTCCATGGAGGCCTGAACGTATTCGCGGCTCGCCGGATAGGGGGTGCACTCGTCCAGGCACATAATGATGTCGGCTCCAAGATCCTCCTGGATCTGCATCGCCCGTTCCGGAGTAAGAAAATAACGCGAGCCGTCCAAATGGGATTGGAAGGCCACGCCTTCCTCACTGATCTCACGAGTTTGTGCTAGGCTGAAAACCTGATAGCCGCCGCTGTCGGTGAGCAGAGGCCCGTCCCAGTGCATGAACCTGTGCAGCCCCCCAACCGCTTGTATGAGATCAGCCCCCGGCCGTAACCAGAGATGGTAAGTGTTGGCAAGTACTATCCTGGCGCCAAGGGAGTGCAAATCCTCAGGAGTTAGCCCCTTTACCGTACCTCTTGTCCCCACCGGCATGAACACTGGTGTGTTCACCACACCGTGAGGTGACCGAATCTCCCCCAATCGGGCCCTGGTACTATTTTGCTTCCAAAGATGAAACTCCACAGCTGAGATTACTCTATAAACATGGCATCGCCATAGCTGTAAAACCGATATCGCCTCCGGATCGCCTCAGCATATGCCTTGAGCAGAAGGTTGCGTCCAGCCCAAGCCGAAACAAGCATGACCAAGCTCGAACCCGGTAAATGAAAATTGGTAAGCAGTCTATCGATGACCTGAAAACGATACCCGGGGTAAATCAAGAGGTCGCACCAACCACTTCCTGGTTTCACCTGGCCATTGCTCACTGCAAACTCTAGGGCTCGTACCGTAGTGGTACCTACTGCCACCACCCGGTTGCCGTCTTCCTTGGCGCGGTTAACAGCCTGCGCTGTTTCTTTGGGAATCTCAAAAAATTCCTCCTGCAACCGGTGCTGGCGAATATCCGATACCCGAACTGGCTGAAAGGTGCCAAAACCCACATGCAACGTCAATGGGGCAAGAATTACACCTTTCTTTTTCAGACGGTCAAGAAGTTCTTCGGTAAAATGTAATCCGGCCGTCGGCGCAGCTACCGCTCCAGGCTTTGTGGCGTAAATGGTCTGGTAGGCCCGGCCATCGTCAACCTTAACTGCCCCACCGTTGCGACGAATATAAGGTGGCAGAGGAACGCATCCTGCGCTTTGCAGTATCTCCAGCAGCGGTCGGTTGTCAATAAATTCTACCCGAGTCTGACCCTCAACTGCTTGCTCGCAGACCCTGGCCCGCAACCCATTTTCAAACGAGAGGATTGCGCCTTGTTGTATTCCTTTGCTGGATTTGACCAGGCAGCGGTAAAACTTCTGATCAGTGGCCGGATGAAGTACCAGCAGCTCAATCTTACCACCCGACTCTTTCTTCCCGAGCAGTCTGGCCGGCACCACACGGGTGTCGTTCACCACGAGCACATCGCCTGCTGCCACGTAATGTTCCAAGCCGGTTATGTTGCTGTGTCCCATGCTCCCCGTTGCACGATTCAAAACCAACAGCCGTGAATCATCCCTCCTTTGGGCCGGCACGTGTGCGATGAGTTCTTCGGGCAGTTGATATTGATATCCATCCAGGCAGTACATAGGCTAAATCCTGACTATAGGCGAAGCAAGCAAAGCATAGTTGCGGTTTGAAGTCAACTCATTAAGCAAAACCGAGCATATCGTCGAACAACGATCGTATTGAAGCTCCCTGCAGTCCCGCTTATGCGGGACAGGGAATCTTCGACTGTAAGGAATGAATCTATTTTGTAAAGTTCGCTCGCTCACCTCGGAGTAGGTCTGCAACGTTAGGGTAAGGTGTCTCAGAAAAAGTTGCTTCTCTGTCCCAGGTAGACGAGAACCATGCCGGCGCACATGGCTATTAAACCAAAGGTCCGCAAGTGGGCCGCCTCCATCTCGCTCACTTTGACTAACCATCTCTTGATTCCTTCAGGGAAGGCAAAGTAGGGCAATCCCTCTAAAATCATAACCATGCCCAGAACACTGAGGAAAAACTTCATAGTATATCCTAACGAGTAGTTTTAAGCGCACACCCCAAGAAAAAACGTAAGAGGTATGCGTCAAGCAAGACCTAAAAAAAATAACCCTATCTAGGGTAATGGAGTAATGTAATCATTTACAAGGTAAAGTGATCTTAGAATTGAACTCCCCAGCACTCCAGTACTCCAACACTCCAGCAAAATCCTTGTTGTCAATCTCTAACTCGAATCCAGAACTTGTATTGAACTTCGGCCAGGATCAAAGAAATGAATTGTAAGTCGCCCCTTCACTCCATGTCAAGAAAGACCGTTGGCTTCAGTGTCATTCCACTCCATTGTCATTCGCAGTCAGTTGGCCACTGAACGTGGCCGTTATTTCTTCGCGCTCGCTCCGCTCCGCTCAGTCCCGCAAGCGGGTCCCCAGTTTCTTCGCGCTCGCTCCGCTCCGCTCAGTCCCGCAAGCGGGTCCCCAGTTTCTTCGCGCTCGCTCCGCTCCATGCTCTATGCTCCCTTCTACCCTTTGCACTTGAATATAGCAAGGAAATGGGCTAGCTTTGGGCGCACGAAGACGATAATTGAGGGATTGAGGAGTTGGGGGATTCAGGAAGTCGGACTGCAACAACCACCATAATTCCTGAATCCCTTCATTCCTAAATTCGCAATCGGAGTTCTTATGGTAGGTAGCACTATTGAAATAGATCTGGCTGCCCTGCGCCACAACTTTTCCCAGGTGAGGAAGCTGGTGGGCCAAAGCACGGCTATTCTCGGCGTGGTAAAATCCGATGCCTACGGCCACGGCATGATTTCTGTGGCCCGGGAACTTGAAACCCTCGGAGTAGAATACCTTGGGGTCAGCACCTGTCGAGAGGGTGTGCCCCTCCGCCAAGCAGGCTTAAAAGCTCCAATACTTCTCCTTCTCGGTATAGAAGAAGACGAGATTACCGAGCTGATCAAACATGATCTTACTCCGGTGCTCTTCCGTGGGGATATCGCCGAGGCAATCTCTTACGCGGCGCAGGCAGCAGGTAGGCAAATCTCTGTTCACCTCAAGATCGACACGGGTATGGGTCGTCTGGGAGTTCCCTATGCCGAGGCAGAGAGATTCTTTCAGTTCGTCAAAGCACTCAAGTCCATTCGGGTGGAGGGCTTGCTTTCCCATTTCGCCTCGGCCGATGAAGTTGACAAGTCCTTCAGTTTTCAACAACTTGAACGTTTTCGGCGCGTCCTGAACCAGGCAAAAACCGCCGGCTTGAATTTCCGCTACGCTCACATTGCCAACTCGGCTGGAATAATTGATCTCCCTGATTCCTACCACCAGCTGGTGCGGCCGGGGATAATGCTTTATGGCGGCCCCCCCTCGCAGGAACTCCATCATCCCGTTCCCCTAAAACCAGTAATGGCCCTGAAAACGCGGGTGCTTCAACTCAAAGAGGTGGACGCTGGTTCTCCCCTTGGGTACGGCTGCACTTACCGTACTTCACGACCCAGCCGGATCGCCACCTTGCCCGTGGGCTATGATGATGGTTACGATCGCCTTCTGTCCAACAAAGGTGAGGTGTTAGTGCGTAATCATCGAGCGCCTGTGGTTGGCCGCGTCTCAATGTGTCTCATCACGGTGGACGTCACCGAAATTCCAGAGGTTCAGCCAGATGACGAAGTTGTCCTTTTGGGCAGACAGGGAGATGAGGAAATCACCGCCGACGAGATAGCCGCCAAAACCGATACCATCAACTACGAGATTTTTTGCAATTTCGGCGGACTTCGTAAAAAGCACTATGTGAACGGTTCGGCAGGTTAAGAAAACGGACCACGGACAACTGACGACTGACAGGGGAACGCAGGTTCACCAATGATCAAGACCAAAACCCTGGAAATACTGAAGAGCACCTTGAAAGGCTGTGGTGAACGTGGCCTTTTCCAGATCCCTGCCGGATTTGAAGTTCAGCTTGAAGTGCCCCGGGTAGAGGCTCATGGTGATTTTGCCACTAATATTGCCTTAACTCTCGCCAAACCGAACAAGTGCTCGCCGAGAGATATCGCCACCTCTTTTGTTGAACAATTGGCGGACGGAGATGGGTTTTTTGCCAGAGTGGAGATTGCTGGTCCCGGGTTCATAAACCTGGTGATTAGTCCTGCTGCATGGTTCCAAATCCTGGACGAAATACACCGCCTGGACCATAAGTATGGCCTGTCTCTTCTCGGACACGGCCGCTCTGTACAGGTAGAGTTCGTCAGTGCCAACCCTACCGGCCCCCTGCATGTGGGGCACGGGCGAGGAGCTGCGGTGGGTGACGCCCTTGCCAGCATATTGGAGGCCACTGGCCATCGGGTGGAGCGTGAGTATTACATAAATGATGCCGGGACACAGATTGAGACTCTCGCCCGTTCGGTCTTTTTGCGATATCAGCAACTTCTCGGCCGCCAGGTGGATTTTCCAGAAACCTGCTACCAGGGTGATTACATTCAAGTACTGGCCAGCGAGATGCAGAAGCTCCATGGAGACTCCTACCTAAATGTCGCCGAGGAAGAGGCACTCCCCCTCTTCAGTGATTACGCAGGAAAACGTATTCTTGACGGTATTCGAAATGATCTCCATGAGTTCGGTGTCACGTACGATCAATGGTTCAGCGAGAAAAGCCTTTACGAAAACGGAGCGGTGGATCGGGTGATCGAAACTTTGAAAGAGGCCGGCCATATCTATAAAAAAGATGGTGCCCTCTGGTTTCGCTCCACCGCTCTGGGGGATGAGAAAGATCGAGTAGTGGTTCGAGCCAATGGCATGACCACGTATTTCGCTTCAGACTTAGCGTACCACCAGGATAAATATCTCCGCGGGCTTGACCTGGTCATTGACCTTTGGGGTGCTGACCACCATGGATATATGGATCGGATGTATGCTGGAGTCATGGCATTGGGGAAAGAACGCGAAGCTCTCAGACTACTCTTGGTACAACTGGTGAACCTGTTGCGCAAAGGACAACAAGTGGCCATGTCCACTCGAGCTGGTGAATTCGTAACCCTTCGGGACGTAATAGCTGAAGTGGGGCGTGACGCGGCGCGCTTCATTTTTTTGACCCGGCGCTCGGACAGCCCTTTGGATTTCGACCTCGAGCTCGCCAAAGAAAAAAGTGCTGACAATCCTGTTTATTATGTCCAGTACGCCCATGCTAGAATTTGCAGTATCAGCAGGCTGGCGGAGGAACAAAAGCTAGCTCTGGATGAAAAGGAGGAGCTCGATTTCAACCAGCTAAACTTGCCTGAAGAAATGGCTCTTATCAAACAGCTCAGTTTGTATCCGGAAGTGGTGGAGAACAGTGCCCGCTTTCTGGAGCCGCATCGGATTCCTTACTACTTGACCCAATTGGCTGCGGCCTTCCATAGCTACTACAAGCATCATCGAATCATCCAGGATGATCTGGCTTTGGCGCAAGCACGCTTTAACCTGGTCCAGGCAATTCGTATAGTGATACGCAACGGCTTGGAACTGCTCGGAGTCTCAGCCCCAGAGAAGATGTAGAACAATGGCTGGACGAAACCCGGTTGGCTATGAGAATATAGGTTTCCTTTTTATAGATTTTAGGCACTTTAGAACATTTTAGGCATTTTAGACATTTTTTCCTATGAGCGCAGCTAGAAAACGGAAGAAAACGAAGAAATCGATTCGCTTTGAGCTGAGCAAACTGGCGCTGACTGGCTGGTGTCTTGGCCTGCTCGTGGCCCTGATCTGGATGTTCTTGCTCGGCCTTTTTGTGGGGAAAGGCATAACCCCGGGCAACATCAATTTTACCGAGATCAAAAAGAGGATGATGGCCGAAGGCATCTGGCCCGGCTCCGGCGAGATGGGGCGCCAGGAGAGTCCTCCTCCAAGTACCACCACGAAAAAGAAAATCCCCCTCAAAGATCTGGAATTTTACGAAAAATTAGCGAGAAAGAAAGAGGCACAGCTGCAACAACCGGCCGTTGTCAAGACACCACCGCAGGAAAAACCGGCCACCGCGGTAGCCGCCAAACCTCCACCACCGGCAGAGCAGGAAAAGAATAGTTCTGTACAGCAAAAACCATCCACAGGTCACTTCACCGTCCAGTTGGCCTCCTTTAAAGACTTGACCAGCGCCAAAAAATTTGCTGCCCGCTTCAGAGGTCTGAAACACAAAGCGACCATCAGAGAAGTGGAACTCTCCGGCAAAGGTCGCTGGTATCGGGTGCAAGTGGGTAAACTTGCCAGCCGTGAGGAGGCCACAGCCCTGGCAAATCACTTGGCCAAGAAATATCAGCTCCACGCCTTCGTCATGGGTCTGGAAGGGTAAATCGCAGGATTGCAGATTGTAGATTGAAGATTGCGGATTGAAGCTCTACTGAAAAGCTAGAGCAGTTCACCGTAGGGTGAGCTTTCCTAGCAGCACAAATAATACTACATTACTATATATACTTGACAATTGTAGAACTCTCATGATTTATTTTAGTTTACTGACTTTCAAATAGAATATTCAATCCTATCCTTCTCCGCTCTCTGGTCCTAGTACACTTTTAGCTCTAGCGCACTTCAGGCTCCGGCGTTGTTCTCTCTCGGCGACCTCTTTTGTTGGGGATAGTATGATGAAGGTGCTTTTGGTATACCCAGAATACCCGGTTACCTTTTGGAGCTTTGATTACGCCCTCAAGTTCATCTCCAAAAAAGCCGCCTACCCTCCCTTGGGGCTTCTCACGGTCGCGGCCATGCTCCCGGACGACTGGGAGGCTCGGTTGGTGGATCTGAACGTCGAGAAGCTCAAAGACGCTGATCTGAAATGGGCTGATTATGTAATGATCAGTGCAATGTTGATTCAGAAAAAATCGGTTTCCAATATTCTCCTAAGATGTCGCTCTCTGGGGACAAAGATCATTGCCGGCGGACCTCTTTTCAATAGCACACCTGACGAATATGTTGATCTTGTGGATCATTTGATCCTGAATGAAGCAGAGCTCACCCTACCACCTTTTTTGGCAGATCTCAGAGCTGGAATCCCTAAGAAAGTCTATCGCACGAACGGTTTCCCGGAGATGAATTTGACACCCACCCCGCGCTGGGATCTGATCAAGATAGAGAAATATGCCACCCTCATGATTCAGTGCTCGCGGGGTTGTCCGTTCGATTGCGAATTCTGCGACATCACTGCCCTCTATGGCCGCAGAGCCCGGGTAAAAAATGCGGATCAATTGATTAAGGAACTGCAAGCAATCTACGATTTGGGATGGCGAAACAGTGTGTTCATTGTTGATGACAACTTCATCGGCAATAAGGGGAAGATCAAAAAAATGCTTCCTCGTCTCATCCAGTGGATGCAGACGTATCATTATCCTTTCCAATTCATTACCGAAGCATCTATTAACCTTGCCGATGACGATGAACTCATAGAGTTGATGGCCGAGGCAGGTTTCAACCGGGTTTTTATCGGCCTCGAAACACCGAGCGAGGAGAGCCTAGAGGAGTGCTCCAAACACCAGAACCGTGATCGTAACATGGTCGCCGCCATCAAAAAGCTCCAGGCGGCAGGCATCCAGGTTCTGGGTGGTTACATTGTCGGATTTGACAATGACGATGAGGGAATCTTCCATCGGCAAATCAAATTCATCCAAGAATCCGGCGTGGTAACAGCAATGGTTGGACTCTTGAATGCGTTGCCGAAGACCAAGCTCTGGCAAAGACTACAGGCGGAAAACCGGCTCCGCTTTGACGTAACCGGTGACAACACCGACGGAACCATTAATTTCATCCCAAGCATGGATAGGGAAACCCTTATCAAAGGCTACCGTAAGATCGTCAGAACCATCTATAGCCCTCGATTCTTTTACCGCCGGGCCTGCAAATTCTTGGAGTACTATCAGCCCCGCAGAAAATCGCAGATGCAGGACCATACTATGAAAACTTTCCTCAAATCCGTTTTCTATTTAGGTATTGTGGGAAATGGCATATCCCAATGGTACTTTTGGAAAATGGTATGTAAATCTCTACTGTTCCATCGAAAGTTATTACCTGATGCCATCACATTAATGATCTTCGGATACCACTTTCGCAAAGTCTCCAAGAGAGTCTAAGCACACCGCCCGCACAAAGAAATAGCAACTAGCCCGAATATTTTATGAATTGCTGTCGCGAGACTACGAAGATGGGCGTGCCACCGGGCAACCGCAGGGTGTTGGTTCCGAGGCGTACCAGAACGGTACGTCGCAGGGGCCGACACCCGAGGACGCCAGGAAGGGCGCCCATATCCGTGGTCGCAGCAAGTTATTCATGAAATATCCGGGCTAGAATCCTGCCAGTCTCATCGTTTCGGAATCTCTCTTCCAATGGAGAAGGCCTTGCCCAGATATTCACCA
>JAJDNL010000138.1 GCA_022340745.1 Deltaproteobacteria bacterium | reverse complement strand
CGTCCACCACTGCCGATAACAAGTACCTTCATGCACTCCCCCATTTTTAATTTCGAATTTCGAAATTGTCCTTCGGACTCCCACCCTCCGGGTGGGTTCCCGGTTTCGAATTGAAAAATTTCAATTGTAGCGCTGTTCCCTGCTAACTGACCAACTATAAAGAGATTTTTCCTTGTGACTACTGCTGGAAGGTATCAAAAAGGCAAACACGAGTCAATTTGAAAATCCACCCCCACACTGTCTCCGCTGCGTCCCTTGAACAAAGGAGGCTTCCTCTATGGCAGCCCCGTGAGAGTAATGGTGTTTACAACTGCTATGACTTCCTAGTAAAACAGTGTGTTATAATAATATGTTTACGGGTAGACAAACCCAAACTTATAGAGGGATTCCATGGCCAAGCCAACGTACGAAGAGCTCCAGCGCCGGGTGGAAGAGCTGGAAAAAATGGTCAACTTCAAGATCTCCCCACAAGAATTCTATTTCGACACCAGAGATCTCATCTATTTTAAGGGATATGAGGATTGGTCGTTGGATTTGTACGACAGAAAAATAGAAGATATCACCGGCTATAAGCTGGAAGATTTTCTGGATAGAAAGGTAAAGTGGCTGGACATCGTCTACGATAAAGACAGAGAGATAGCCCGAAATGCAGTGAAGCAAGCACTAAAGACCGATAAATACTACCTTGCAGAATACCGAATCGTCAAGAAATCTGGTGAGTTATCCTGGATAAAGATAAGGGGTTTTGTCACAACTGATTCACATGGTAACTTCTTGTCTGTGCGAGGAGTATTGAATGATGTCAGTCTCGAGAAATATGGGCAGCTCACCTTCGAGTCCGAGAATGGAGGCCTGGCCTGGACGAATAGTTTGAAAGACGGCCTTTACATTATTACAAAAGATCACCGGATCGTGTTTATGAATCAGACCCTCATTGATCTCGTTGGCGACCACATCGGCGAGATTTGTTATGAAGCCCTGTTTGACAGACAGACTCCATGCCCTTGGTCAATCATGAATCAGGTTGAAGAAGGAGATGCTTGCTTTGTGCAGGAATACAATCTGCCGAAAACGAAGAAAATTTTCCAGGTAAGAAGCATCCCCATCAAGCTGGAAGATGGCTCCATCGGCAAATTGGGCCATCTTAAGGATATCACTGAGACAAGAAAGCTGGAACTTGAAATCGAAGAATTCGCGGGGAGGCAGAGGGCCGTCCAGGACGCCGCCAATAGAGCGGCGCTGGGAATCTTTATCCTTCAAGACCACGAAGGCCTTGAAGCCAGATTTCGTTATGCAAATGAAGCCTTCTCTTCTATCACCGGATTTGGTCCCGATGAGCTGATGCGTAAAAGTTGGGCTGATCTCGTCCAACCGGATAATCTGCAAGAAAGCATGGAGCGCTACCGACTCAGACAACGGGGAGAGATTCTGGACCAGGCATATGAGATCAAGATGATCCGCAAAGACGGGACGCCTATCACCGTGCATGGAAGTTTCGCTCTCTCTAGCCATGAAGG
This sequence comes from Deltaproteobacteria bacterium, assembly GCA_022340745.1. Taxonomy (GTDB): domain Bacteria; phylum Desulfobacterota; class Syntrophobacteria; order BM002; family BM002; genus BM002. Next base: position 17,003 of record JAJDNL010000138.1, on the reverse strand, counting down.
TAAGGGGGCCACCATTGGCTTCCTCCGGGACATCACTGAGAGAAAAAAGGGGGAGCAGGCCCTCTGGCGCTCTCAGAGACTGGCCTCCATTGGGAGATTGGCAGCTGAAATCGCCCACGAGATAAACAATCCTTTGACAAGCGTTCTCACATTTAGCAAACTAGCGACAGGTATCCTACAGCAGGAGCCCTTTCCGGAACAGCGGTTGTCTGACCTGCGGAACTATATTTCCTATCTGCACAGCGAGACTGAAAGGTGTGCAAATATTTCGCGCAATCTACTGGACTTTTCCCGCCAAAGTGAAATTGAAATCAGAGAAAATGACATCCATGAAATTTTGGACAAAACTCTCACTATTTTGCGGCATCGTGCCGGACTGGACGAAATCAAAATTCATACAGATTATGCCGCGGAGCTTCCTTTCTTATCATGCGATTTCAAGCGGTTACAGCAGGCATTTGTTAACATTCTCTGGAACGCCATTGAGGCCATGCCAGAAGGGGGAACGCTCACCGTTACGAGCAATTTTGACCGAGAGAAAGACAGGATTGAGATTCAGGTAGCTGACACCGGCGTCGGCATCCCGGAAGATGATGTGGAGAGAGTTTTTGAACCGTTTTTTTCCTCGAAAGCCGACGGCAAGGGTGTGGGGCTTGGACTGTCCGTGGCCTACGGTATCATTCGGCAGCATCAGGGAGAGATCTACATCCATAGTAAAGAGGGTGAGGGCACTCGATTCTCCATTCAGTTTCCATCAGGTCCAAGTACTGTCTCCCTGGAGGAACAAAAAGAGGAGGAGCACATCTTTACTTCCGCGGCCCACACCAAATAAAGAACCGAGGCCCAAGGCCTAAGGGACAGGGCTTGTATTAGCTAGCAGCAAAAAGCGGGCAGCAGGCAGTAAGAGAATAACAGTGTGTATATACTCAAGATCTCTATGCGCTATGTGCCATGCTCGTGAAGTAAACAATCCCCCAACCTCAACTCTTCTCCAATAGGTGATTCAATGAAGGAAGATGCACGAGTTTTAGTGGTCGATGACGAGCCAATGGTCTGTCTTGCCCTCACAAATTGGCTGGAGGAGGAAAATTATTTTGCCCAAGCAGTCGAAGACGGGCCTCAGGCCATCAAAGCCGTACGTGGAGAGAACTGGGATATCGTTCTTCTTGATCTTAGGATGCCAGGCATGGACGGTCTGGAAGTGCTCAAACAGGTAAAAGAGATTGCCCCTCAAACCGTGGTTATCATGATGACTGCCTACGCCTCCATCCCCGGCGCAGTCCAGGCCATGAAAGAGGGCGCCTACGACTATATTGTCAAGCCTCTCGACGTGGACCAATTAACCTTGATGTTGAAAAGAATCGTTGATCATCAACAACTGATCACCGAGAACATCCTGCTCCGCAAGCGCTTGACCGAACAATACGAGTTCGAAGATATCATTGGCAGAAGCGAGGCTATGCAGGAAGTCTTTTCGATGATCAAGGCCGTTACCGACACCAACGCCACTGTATTGATAACTGGTGAAACTGGCACAGGCAAAGAACTTGTGGCCAGGGCAATTCACAGCAACAGTTCCCAACGCTACGGCCCCTTTGTGGCCACCAGCTGTGGAGCTTTGCCCGAAACCCTGCTGGAGAGCGAGCTGTTCGGTTACGAAAAGGGAGCTTTTACCGGTGCCGACCGCGCCAAGAAAGGACGGTTCGAACTGGCAGATGGTGGAACCCTCTTCCTGGACGAAATGGGCGACATCAGTATGAAAACTCAGATCAAACTGCTGCGAGTATTGCAGGAAAAAAGCTTCAGCCGCTTGGGTGGGACAGAGCAAATCAAGGTAGACGTCCGACTTATCTCAGCCACCAATCGTGATCTGGTTGCTGCCATTGAGGAGGGCTCTTTCCGTAGCGACCTTTATTACCGTTTAAATGTGGTCAGCATCCATCTTCCCCCCTTGCGGGAGCGTAAAGATGACGTTCCCTTGTTGGCCGTCCACTTCATAAACAAATACAATGTTGAATTCAACAAAAAATTCGACCGGGTAGACCGTAAGGCCATGGACTTTATGATGGACTACCACTGGCCTGGCAACGTGCGTGAACTCGAAAACGTGATTGAACGGGCTATAGTGATTGATCAGGGGCCTGAAGTGCAGGTTAGGCATTTGCCTTTCTGCAATGTTGAATCACCCCCAACTGAGGAACCCCGATCGTTGCAGGAAGTGGAAAGGATCCACATTGAGAAGATGCTCCAAAGAAACGACTGGAACATAGCCAAGACAGCACGTCTTCTCAATATCGACCGCTCAACTCTACACAAGAAGATTAAAAAGTTCGGCCTGGAAAAACAACAGTAAGCTATCATGAAAAATGACCCCCAATTCATCTACCTTGTACCCTTGGGGGATGTGGATGATACATACCTGGAGACCATCGCAGAAGGCATCCAGGAACATTTCGACCTGGCAGTAAAGATTGCCACCAATCAGGGGCTCCCCGCCTATGCCCTGGATGTTGCCCGACAGCAATACAACTCCAATTTGATTCTGCGAAAATTAATCGACACCGCGGCTCCGGATGCGCTGAAGGTCTTGGGGGTGACCCATGTCGACCTCTTCAACCCCATCTTTTCCTTTGTATTTGGCGAGGCCCAGTTCAAAGGCAAGGGGGCCATTATCTCCAGTTATCGTCTGCGCGGTAACCCCGAAAGTGAATCCAAAATCGGCTGCCCTCCCCTTGTAGACCGTCTGGAAAAAGAGGCCATTCATGAATTGGGCCATACCTTCGGCCTGAAACATTGTGCTGATCCTGATTGCGTCATGCAATACTCTGTGGGATTGGAGTGCGCCGATCGCAAGTTCTCCTTTTTCTGCCCTGCCTGTCGTGAACTCATGATCTGGCATCTCAGCACCGACCTCTCTTTAGAGGCTTGACAGTTCAGCGGTCTGAAGAATTACACAACCTCATCTCCTCTCCCCTTGGAAGCCATGTCACAATCTATCCAACGCGTCATTCAGAACGAGCGCCGCCTCGCGGGGCGAGATCCGTGGTTCGACAGGCCGTTCGACAGGCTCACGGTCCTGAGCAAAGTCGAAGGACTCACCATTCTGAGCGAAGTCGAAGGGGAATCCAGTGAAAGTATAATATAATCAAATTCTTTCTGGATCCCGGCTCGCGCCCCGCTTTGCGGGACTTGGCCGGGATGACGAATGGCGACACAGTCCATTAGGGAGAGAGGCGACATGTAGTGATCCTGCGGAGCTAAGTTCCTAAGCACTATTTAGAAATGTAGGGGCGGGGTTTACCCCCGCCCGGCAAGAGCATGGCAACTTCCACTGCGGGCGAGCATAAAGCCCACCCCCACAAGATTCACAGCGAATGATGAAGGTTTTTCAGTGGTCAAACACCATCCTTCACATGTAGCGAATTCCAACTATATGAGGCTATTCCCATCGTCAATCTGTTTCGTTCTTACAGGCATTAGACTGGCATTGCCCACTGAATCGCGGCGATCCATGTCCACCTTATCTCGAGTCATTGAATTTTTTACTGTGTCAAAACACCCCACTATTGTGTGGCAAAAAACAACTTTATGTAGTATTTTACCACACAATATAATTATGACATCATATCAGGGTGTTACCTATGTTTGTTTTTTGAGGTGTGGATTTCTCCTACACTTTCTTCAGTTATAGCACTCAGCCCTTTTCGCCAAATTTATTGTATTTTCAGTAAGTTATTAACACAAATCAAAAGTGGCACACCCCTTGCTCATAGTAAGGACAAAACCCACAAGCACTTATTGAGTTTACTCTTGATTACTGCAAGGAGGTTTCGCCATGAAGGAAGCTAAACAGATGTCAGGATTCAAGGCAGTGCCCAATGGCGAGGAAAAATGCATCTGGATGGAAGCCGGAGTTATCGATTACAAACTCTGCAACAACTACTACAACTGTTCTGCCTGTCCTTTTGATAAAGCGATGAAGCAAACCGCAAACAAGAATGCGGAAGCACGTCGTCAGGGACTGGAGCCCACCGGTAAGAAAGCACACATTGTCTCTTGGCAGGAAAAGATGAAGAAGCGCCCAGGGCTTCAACGTGAGTGTCGACATGCGCTCACCGGCAGGACTACGTTTCGGCTCTGCCCCTACGAGTTTGAATGTCACACCTGTGAGTTTGACCAAATGCTGGAGGATAGTTGGCAGTTGCAGATTCCGGCCCGGATAAGCAACATCCCCCAGGTGGACGGTTTTGGCCTCCCGGAAGGACATTTCTTTCATCTGGGACACGCCTGGGCCAGGGTTGAGCACGGTGGTCGTATCCGCATCGGACTGGACGACTTCGCCATGAAAGTTTTTGGGGCTATGGACTCCTTGGATCTGCCACTGACCGGTGAGGAGGTCAAATTCAGCGAGGTTGGTCTTGCCTTCAAGAGGGAGGGCAAAGAGGCTCAAGCGCTTTCACCGCTTTCGGGGGTGGTTGCAGCCCAAAACTATCGGGTTACCAAAGAACCTGCGGTCATCAAAGAGCAACCATACAGCGATGGCTGGCTCATGGTGCTTGAGCCATCAGCGATGAAAAAGGATCTGAAGAATCTCCTCTACGGCCAGGAGAGCACCGAATGGATCCAGGCGGAACATCAGAAGTTGGTGGAGATGGTCAGCTCGGTGGGGATGACCTATGCCGATGGTGGCCCCATTGATGATGTGGTGGGCAATCTACCTGACCTTTCATGGGACAAGCTGACTGAAGAATTCCTGCGAACCTAAAGACTTTCTCGAGAAACTGAAAAACCCGGCTGGGATGGATATCCTGGCCGGGTTCTTTCGTCAAAAAACAAGTGGATTCAACTAGGCACCAGACACAAAACACTACGGACTTTGACTACTCCACACCATGCCCCATGCTCTATGCTCCATGCCCCTTAGCGCAAAGCGCCTTCCCACTCGCCTTCCCTCCAGCTTGAAACGCCGGCAAGATCGTAGAGTAGCCGTGCCGCCTGTTCATCACGACGCTCAAAAGCCTGATCGCGAACAAAGCTGTACATCTCTACCGTAACCTCGTCTTTACCGCTGGTCTTGGCAGATTCTTTTTCTAGAATACAGTAGGCGAGGTAGGATTCGAAGTCACTGACAGTGGGTTCGTTCTGACATTTTTCAAGAAACGTGTTGAATTCCATGAAACCTCCTCATGCAAGAACTCACAGCCAATTTAAATCTGTGGGGAGTATAGCAAAAAGCCAGCTAGAAAAACAGCTGGCAGCCGACAGCTGACAGCTAGCAGAAAAATCCTCGTCTGATAGTATTATCAAGCTTAAGCTGCTCACTGCGTGCTGCCCGCTGCTTGCTAAAAAAAGCCCCCAATCTCGAAAGACCAGGGGCTTAATTGCCAGACTAACTTCTCAATGCTCGGTTACTTTCCCTACTCATCCACTCCTTCGATCACCAGAGAATCAGCCACCAATTCCCAGAGGTATTTTACCTCCAGATCCATCATGTCATACTCTTGACGCAGGCTCTTCATGATCTGGTCGCGGCAGTTGTGGCAGGGAGCGATGAGCATCTCAGCTCCAGTGTCTTTAATTTGTTTGGCCTTCACCCGGCCGTAGTAGATGCGTTCCTCAGCATAGGGCATGGCCCAGGCACCTCCACCGGCGCCGCAGCAGTAATTATTCACCGCGGTGGGATAGGTATCAACAAAATTGTCTACACACTGCTGAAGAATCCAACGCGGCTCCTCGTAGTAGCCGTGGCCGAAAGTGCGTTCACTCTTGCGTCCGTAGTTGCAGGGATCGTGGTAGGTGGTGAGTTCGGGGTGTTTCGATTTATCCAGCTTGATGCGTCCGGTTTCAATGTATTCTTTGAGCAGATCATGAACACTCATAAACTTGACACCCTCGTCAGCGAACCAATTTTGCAGACCAAGCCTGGTCGCAAAGTAGGCGTGGCCTCACTCCGGCAAGAGGAGATACTCACATTCAAGTTTTTTGTAGTTCTCCACAATCCTGCGGACAACCTCCTTCATGGAGTCATCGTCACCGGTGAAAAGACCCCAGTTCACCCCTTCCCAGTTCTCCGAAGTTGTGGTCCAGGACTCCTTGGCCGCGTAAAATATCTTCCACCAGAAAAACATGTCCTCGGGCTCGGCAAAGGGCTCCTTGGAGTTGATGGTTACCAGAATTCTGGCACCCTTCTTGTCCACAGGTACCGTGAAGCCAGGCAGCTCTTCAGCCAACTCTTCACCAAGATCCTCAAGCAGAAAAAGATAGTCTTCCTTGGGTATGCCCACATTGTTGCCCGACTTCAAACACTGCTCTACCCCTTTGTGAAGCACTCCAGGCACCTTGTCCCGCTCCCGATGGGTCCGAGCTGAACGCATCATTTTCAGCAAATCAATGCTCATGGGACAGCCGTGTTCACAGCGACCGCACAGGGTGCAGATCCAGGGAAACCGTGAATCAATAAGTTCCTGATCAAGGCCCAACAGGGCCAGGCGCACCGCCTTGCGCATGTCCATGCCGTCCACCCCGGTAACCGGGCAGCCGCCGGCGCAGGTCCCACAGGTGAGACACAGGTCGGGAAATTCTCCCGCCAGTTTGCGCCTTTCCCTCTTATCCAGGATCAATGGCTCAGATTGCATTGGATTCCTCCTTCTGACATTTCCTCTGCTCCAACCTCAAACGGAGCAGCAGGCAGACCTAAGACCGCTAAGAGCTCGGTGAGGCTATGTTTTCTAGATATCGAGTGATAGCGCCATCATATTCGTGGGTGAGTCGGAAGACTTTTTTGGCCAAACGAAAACGGGTCTCCAGACTAAGCTGACCATCATTTTCTGTCATTTCTGCAATGATAGGCTTGTAGTCTCCCGTGTCCACCACCACCGCCACATCTCGATAGTTTTTCGCAGCGGCCCGCAGCATGGTGGGGCCGCCTATGTCAATATTTTCGACGGCCTCCTCCAGGGTACAATCCTCTCTGGCAACAGTCTTCTCAAACGCATAAAGATTCACCACCACCATATCTATGACTTTAAGATGATGGGAAGCCATTGTCTTCATGTGTTCCGGATTATCCCGCTGCGCCAGAATTCCCGCATGAACCTTAGGATGCAGGGTCTTAACCCGACCGTCCAGCATTTCGGGGAAACCGGTAAAATCCGAAACATCCTGCACCGTAACTCCACCCTCCCTCATCATCCGGGCGGTGCCGCCGGTGGAAAGGATCTCCACCCCAAATTCCTGGAGTTTTAAGGCGAATTCAACCAGATCAGATTTATCCGTGACACTGAGTATTGCCCGCTGTATTTTGCGCTGCATCAACTCCTCCTTATCTCTATGGCGGATGGCTCTTCAAATCCACTCCCACCCTGAGGTATTTGTTCGCACTTATCATGCCTGAGGAGAGTCCGTTGTCCGTCGTCAGTGGTCAGTTGCAGAACCGCTTGGCGCATAAAGACTAATTTGATAGTGACAAAATGCTATGCGACGAATGCATCGAGTCACAACGGACTAAAGATCCGCCCTAGGCGGAACTGCGGACATCCTCATCAAGCCGCCTTCTCAAGTAATAGTTTTCGGAAAATCTCGTTGACCGCTTTGAGCGCCACAGACTCAGGCGGCAGTTCCACTGTGGGCTTTCCCTCCAGATCAAACTGATAAATGAGATCATCCTCGGGGATGGTGCTCACTGAGTCAGGACCGAAGATTTCCGTCTCTTTGGCAACCAACCCCTCCAGCTTATCACGATACTGGTTAACCAAAAGGTACTTCCGGCCCACTCTGATATTAAGCTCATCCACCAGGTCATGAATGCGCCGCGCAGAGAGAATACCTCTGCGGCTGGAATCGCTCACTATCAAAAGTAAATCAATGTATTTGGTGGTTAGCCTGCTGAAATGTTCCATCCCTGCCTCATTGTCAACTACCAGGTAGGGGTAGTTATTCATCATCCGTTCGATGAACTTACTCAGCAGGCTATTGGCAGCACAGTAACACCCCGGCCCCTCCGGTCGCCCCATAACCATGAGGTCGAAGCCATGAGCCTCCACCAGGGATTGCTCAACCTTCATTTCCATAAAGATATCCTTGGTCATCCCCGCCGGGACGTCCTTTTTCATCATCTCCCTGGCTTCACCCAGCGTTTCTTCCACTTCGAGGCCAAGAACCTCATTCAAATTGGAGTTTGCATCAGCATCAACCGCCAGAATCGGGGTCATATCCTGCTCTTTCAAAAAGCGGACCAGAAGTCCTGCAAGTGTGGTCTTCCCGGTTCCCCCTTTTCCGGCCATGGCAATAGTGTATCCTTGTTTTTTCACCATCTGAGCACCCAATAAAGAATCTAGATTGCAGCCCGCCCTGCACTGCTTCTAGAAATTGTCTGTTGTCTACAAAGTCAGCGCCAGATCTCTCTCTTTGGTTGAAGCGGTTTTTCACCGTGTCTCTCTCTCGCCGCGCCATCTTGTCGCCTTCTCAACGGTAGGAGCGTTCAGCAGCGAAATCGAGATCAAAAACTAAGGTGGCGTGATCTTCAGGCCTGATCAGCCTTTTTCTTCGGGTGGCAACCACCACACGTAACAGATCCGGCCGTCTTGTTTTCCTTCTTTAATTGACGATGGCAGCTCATGCACATCCGGTGATAGGCCTGCTGCAAGGTCCGCTTGGTTGGATCCAAGTCAGGCTCAAGCCGAAAACCCGCCTCACTCTTGTGGCAGGATGAACATTTAATGCCTGCCGAACCTTCTTCCAGTTCACCCTCATCGACGATGTTCTCTCCATCTTTGAAACGGTGATGGCACTCGCTGCATTCGATACCCGCATCATCAAAGTGTCGCAGATGCGGAAATTCAACCGCGGGTCGACTCCGACTGGTGAACACTTCGCTATCATCCAACAAAATGTCGTCTGGCTGAGCGTCCAGGTTGACCGTGCACAAGAAAGTTGCGATACCCAGAATCATCATCAATACCAGAAAACGTCCCCGTCGCATGGTTGTTCTCCCCGATTAGGTCTTCCTCGTTGGTTATGCGGGATATGCGCTTCAAAAGCCCCGAGACTGTCTATTCCTCGTCTTCGTCGTCTTCCTTGGCTTTCAATTCTTCCGGGATAATCAGAGCCTCTTCAAACATCTCTTTAAAAGAGAGTACCTTGATTCCCAGCTCATACTCCTTGCTCAGATCCCGAAGCTGATCATAACAATTGTGACAGGGGGTGATGCAGATGGTCGCCCCGGTGGCCTTGATCTGCTCGGCCTTTACCTTGCCCGACTTCAGCCGACGTTCTTTGAAAGCGCCGGCCATTGGGATAAAGCCTCCACCGCCACCGCAACAGTAATTATACTCACCGTGGGGCTCCATCTCTACAAAATCCTCGCAGAGGTACTTGACAATCTCCCGACCATCCTGGGCGCAGCCCCCATTGCGACTGACATTACATGGATCCTGGTAGGTGCAGCGTTCATTGGCAAAAACACTCTTATCCAGCTTAATCCGACCTTCCCGCAAATATTCGGCGAAAAGGCTAACGCTGTGCACAACTTCAAATTGGTGGTCTCGGCCTAACCAGATCGGTGATTCAAATTGCAGCGACCGCAGGGCATGTCCGCATTCCGTCACCACCACCCGCTTGACTTCTAGTTCCTCTGCAGCATCGCGCACCATCTTGGCAATCTTGGTAGCTCCAGCAATGTCACCCATAAACATGGCCAAGTTGGTCACATCCCAGCCTTTCCTGGACATGGTCCAATCTGCACCGGCAAGGTAGAAAACCATGGCAGCCTGGGAGATGTCCATGGGGTAAAATTTGGGTTCTCTTGCGTTCACCACATAAAGGAAATCGGCCCCCTTCTTGTCTATGGGAATGGTGGCGCCAGGCAACTCCTCTTGCAGTTCTTCTTCCATCCACTCCAGCGTATCCACCCACTCCTCTTCGGTTATGGACATCTGATTGCCGGACTCAAGATGACCTTCAACCGCCTTGAGTAATTCCTTGGGCACTTTGCCTTGAGAAGCGCTAAGACTCCGCGCCATACTGATAATGCTCGCCACATCGATTCCGAAGGGGCAAAACATGGTACAGCGCCGACACATGGTACACTCACCATAGATGGTCTCATAAAAATCATCCAGCCTATCTTCATCGAATTTATTCTTCTTGTTAATGGTTTCCAGAACCTTCTTGGCTTTGTAGGCCGGCATCATCTTCGGATCCCGCTCATTGGCTAAGTAGAAATGACAGGTGTCGGCACAAAGGCCGCAATGTGCACAAATCTCCAGCCACATCTTAAGCCGGGCGTTGCTCTTTTCTTCTGCCGTCTTTTTAAAAACGTCAGGGTTAAAGTTTGCTGCTTTATCTCCCATTAATTCCTCCTCAAAAAAATTGTCATGGGCAGAGAATTCCCGGCATTACCAGGAAGGAGCGTTTCGCCTGCCGAACTCCATTCCAGTGACCGCCCTGGAGAAGAAAAACATCAGGAAATGGCTCAACTTGGTGAAAGGAATAACCACCAACATGAGCTCACCAAAAAACATATGCAACAGGATAATTGTTTGATAATCAAAATACTGGTGATAGGCCAGATAACCGGTTACAAACGGGGCTAGGGTCACCACTAACAACAGGTAATCGGCCGCTGTGGTAACGATGCGTACGTGCGGTGAAACCATACGACGTATCCCAAAGAACAAACCGCTACCAATGGCAATGAGCGTCATGTAATCGGTAACGGATTCAGGCAGTGACCACCAACTAATCTCCCACGACTCGTACCAGAGAACCCCATGCGCCACCAGAAAAAGTGGAGTCACTATAAGGCAGATGTGAAAAACGAAACCAACCAAGGTAACCACGGGATTCTTTTTGGCGGTCTCATTCAGCGGGATAACCCAATGGAAGATGGATAGCCAGAGCCATTTCCAACTGAAAAACCGGTAGATGGGTTTATCCTTTTGCATGCTCAACTGGAAGAACAGGACGACTCGCAGCGCCATCCCGCCAAAAAATACCCCAAAAGCCACCCAGAGCAAGGGGCCCCGCAGCAATTCATACAGGCTCATGGGACTCTCCTTTTTTAGATTAACCCCTTATCACCGTACCCTTAAAAGAGCAACATGTGAAAATTATATCAAATTCTAGCCAACTATACTCTTCTGTCCTTAACCACCCAGTATTCCGACACCGCGGAATGCGGATGCGACATCGGGGGCTTGCCCCCCTTTTTCTATGATACTTCCGGACGAGGCAACAGGCCGGCGCCAGAAACGATCTCTTCTACCCGCTCTTCCCACTCAATTGCCATGACATGAACACCGGCAATGCCTTTCATCTCCTTGACTTCCTGGATCTGCTCGATGGCGATCTTGATGCCTTCATCGCCTTGCTTTTTCTTGTCCACTCCCTTGAGGCGTTCGATGTAATCTTCGGGCACATCTAGGCCTGGCACGAATTTCTGCATGTAGCGGGCCATACCCACCGATTTCAGCGGGGTTATCCCGGCCATTATATAGCACTTTTCCGTTAGCCCCAGATCGTTGGCCTGTTGAATATAGGTCCGAAATTTCTCCATATTATAGATACACTGAGTCTGGAGAAAGTCAACCCCAGCTTTGATTTTCTTTGCCAGGCGGGTCACCCGGAAATCAAAGGGATCCGCGAAGGGATTTACCGCTGCACCAATAAAGTACTGGGGCACCCCTTCACACTCATGGTCGTTGATGAGTTTACCTTCGTCCCTCAACTTTTTGCAGGTGGCGATAAGCTGCATGGAGTCGATATCGAAGACGTTCTTGGCCTGAGGGTGATCACCAAACTTCTGGTGGTCACCGGACAAGCAAAGCACATTCTTAATACCCAGGGCCGAAGCCCCTAATAAATCAGCCTGGATGGCGAGTCGGTTGCGATCCCGGCAGACCATCTGCAAGTTGGGCTCGATCCCCATGTCCAGCAGCAACCGACAGACGGCCATGCTGGCCATCCGCACCACTGCCGTCTGATTGTCGGTGACATTGACCGATTCAACGATACCCTTGAGATACTTGGCCTTCTCGTGAATATGTCCCGCATCTGCACCACGGGGCGGCCCCAATTCACCGGTGACTGCAAAGTGCCCTGCGGCAAACATCTTTTCCAAATGGCTTCCAGCTTTCATTGCTTTAAATCCTCCCTGACGATCTTGCGAGGCCCGCCGTCGCGACTTGTGGTCCAGTCTTTGAACATAACCACATTGGCCATCTTATCCAGCTGTCCCAGACGGCTCATGCGCTCATAGATCAGATGCCAGACACAGTCAGTCTCGGGACTGATCTCACATTTTCCTCCAGCAGAACCACCGCACGGTCCATTCAGAAGACTCTTGGCACAGCGAGCAATGGGGCACAGGGCACCAAAGTTGTGAATACCGCACGAGCCACAGGCCTGGCAAAACTCAGCCCACACCCCGTGCTCAAGGGCGCCACCAATAAAGGTGGTGTTGAGGCACGGATATACCAGGGTATCCTCGTAGCGCTTGGCGATATACTGCGGTCCCACACTGCAGGCCATGGACAGAACTGCGTCGTAGTTGTTTTTGGCAATGGGTTCTTCCAGTTGGTCAATGTATTCAGGGTCACACTGGCGCTCGAGGGTGATCTCCTCGATCTCGATCTCCCGACCCTCCTTCTTGCGAGCAATCTTCAGGGCCGAAGCCAGAATACCCACTTCCTTCTGTCCTCCAGCATTACAGACTGTCACACAGCCTTTGCAACCGGTGAGCAGGATTTTATCGAAATCTGCCACCATTGCCAGGATCTCTTCAATGGGTTTGCTTTCCGCCACAACCATTGGCTGTCCCTCCTTGTCGCCCCCTCCATCAGGTGGCGACCCTCAACGTGAATTATTCTCAATCCTAGAAAATCTTAACGGTTCTTGGATAATGCACTGTTGCTTCAGCCAAGGTTTACTCAGGCGGCCTTGGCTCCTGAGCCCACTGGACTGGGGCCCAATTGATGAATGCGTTCGGTAAACTCCCGGGCAATTTCAGCAAACCGGGCGCCTTGGGCAGCGCTCAGATTGTACATCTCCACCCGCTCTGGTTCCAGCCCGATAGCCTCGAGCACTTTCTTGGCATAGGCCACCCGCTTTTTTGCCTTCAGATTGCCGCTGATATAGTGGCAGTCTCCTTCCAGGCAGCCGGCCACATAGACACCATCGGCGCCATCCTCTACGGCTTTGAGCAAGTGAAGGATATCCACCCTGCCGGTGCAGGGCACATTGATGATCTTGATGTTACTCGGGTAGTTCAATCGCATGGAACCTGCCAGGTCCGCAGCCGAGTAAGCTCAGTACATACAACAAAATGCCAGAATCTGCGGCTCAAAATCTTTCATTTCCTTCTCCCGATCACTGTCTGCTCCCCAGTTCAATCCCAGCTACCAGTGGAGCCAGCATTATATTGTCAACCCTCCTCATAGGGGGTAAATAAGGTACTGAGATGATCTAACTCAATAACAAGGCATCGCACTTGGCAATCAATTGATTGTCAGTGAAATGCTGCAAGGATATAGCCTTGCCCGGACATTCCGCCACGCAGGCACCGCAACCGCGGCATCCGGCCGGATCAATAACCGCAGCTCCTTCCTCACCAATATAGGGCACATCGTATGGACAGGTACGCACACAGGTTAGGCAGACAGCGCACAGGTCCGGATCCACCACCGCTTTTACCGCTCCCAGGGTAATTACATCCTTGGCCAAAACAGTGGCTGCCCGTGCTGCGGCCGCCTGGGCCTGGGCGATAGACTCATCAAGAGGTTTGGGGTAATGGGCCAGGCCGCAGAGGAAAAGACCGTCACTACTCAGGTCAACCGGCCGCAGCTTGGCGTGTGCCTCCAGGAAGAAGCCTTCGGCATTCTGGCCTATCTTCATGTAGTCGGCCACCTCTTTGGCCTCATTTGGAAGAATGGCGGCGGCCAGAATCAGAAGATCAGTGGGAATAATCACATCCCGGTCCAGAATAGGATCATGGACTTGGATCTGTAATGGACCATCCCCGTTACGTACCTGGGGTTTTTGCGCCAGGGAGTAACGGATAAAGAACACCCCTTTCTCACGAGCCTCTTTATAGAGATCCTCCCGAAAGCCGTAGGTGCGAACGTCCCGATAGAGTATGTAGACATCCATCTCTGGCTTGCGCTCTTTGAGCCTGAGAGCGCTTTCCATAGAATGGGTACAGCAGACTTTACTGCAGTAAGGGCGATCCGGCTCCCTGGAGCCCACGCATTGTATGAACACAGCCCTATTGGCATTCTTGAGGACGTCATCATTTTCTTTCAAGCGCTCATCAAAGTCCAGGTGGGTGAACACCCGGTCGTCCTCTCCGTAAAGGTACTCAGTCGGCTGAAACGGTTTCCCACCGGTGGCCACGACGGTGACGCCGTGTTGTACCGTGTTCTTTTGCCCGGGGTCGTCCACATTTTCCAAAGTGGTTTCGAAATTGCCCACAAATCCGGCATTCCCGCTGACTTTCGTGTTGAAATGAACGGTAATGTCCTTATGTTCCTGGACTCGCTTCAGCAATTGCTCTAGGTACTCACCCACTTCCTCGCCCTTCCAGGTCTCCAGCAATTTCCGAGCATTACCTCCCAGTTGGTCGGTCATCTCCACCAACTGCACAGGAAATCCCTGGTCTGCCAGGGTCAGGGAGGCCACCATACCTGCCACGCCACCCCCCACCACCAGGGCCGTCTTGTGGAGGCCAAGAGTCACTGGCTGCAAGGGGTCGAGCAACAATGCCCTGGCCACTGCCATGCGCACCAGATCCTTGGCCTTGGCTGTAGCAGCTTCCTTGTCTTGCTGATGCACCCAGGTGTTCTGGTCACGAATGTTTGCCATTTCAAAAAGATACGGATTCAGTCCCACTTCACGGATGGTTTCTTGGAAGAGGGGTTCGTGGGTGCGCGGCGAGCAAGCAGCCACCACCACCCGGTTGAGCTTGTTCTCTTCTACGGCCTCTCGAATTTTCTCTTGGGTATCCTGCGAGCAGGTGAAGAGGTTATCGGAGATATACACCACATTGGGGAGTGATCTGGCATATTCGGCCACCGCAGGAACATCCGCCACCCCGCCGATATTGATGCCACAGTTGCAGACGAAAACCCCCACTCGAGGTTCCTCTCCCGCCACTGAGCGTTCGGCGGGAAGCTCTTTGATGGTGGTCATGGTGTTGCGAGCTGCCACCAGGGGTGTGGCAGCCGCTGCCGCTGCCGCACTGGCCTCCATGACCGAGATGGGGATGTCCTTGCAATCCCGAAAAGCACCGCATACATAAACTCCGTCTCGGGAGGTCTTAACCGGTTCAAAACTTGTGGTTTCGGCAAAGTTGTAGTGATTCAACTCAATATCCAGCCGCTCCGCCAACTCCACCGCGCCCCTGGATGGCTGCAATCCCACCGACAGCACAACCATATCGAATTCTTCTACTTTGATCTCACCGCTCTCATCCGCATACTGCAGTTCCAAGTTGTCGTTTTCGGCGGGATCAATGGAGTGGATGCGAGAGCGGACAAACCTTACAGAGTAATCATCCTTGGCCCGATTGTAGTATTTCTCAAAATCCTTGCCGTAGGTGCGCATATCCATGAAGAAAATCGCCGTATCCAATGGCTCATCGGAGTGTTCATTGGCAACGATTGCCTCTTTAATGGCATACATGCAACAGACGGCTGAGCAGTAACCGTTGTCGCAATGCTGAACATTTCGGGAGCCAACACACTGGAGCCAGGCGATCTTCTGGGGTTCCTTGTGGTCGGAGGGCCGGATCATATGGCCCTGAAAGGGACCGGAGGCACTCAGAATACGCTCGAATTCTATACTGGTAACCACATTCGGATGTTTGCCGTAGAGATAGGTATCTATCAACGAAGGATCGAAAGTTTCAGCCCCGGGTGCAAGAATCACTGAACCCACATCCAAAGTGATCTCTTGCCCCTGCATGCTGTGCTCCACGGCTTCGGCCTGGCAGGCAGTCACGCAGGCAAGGCACTCACAGCAGGACATGCAGTTGAGGCATTTAGCCGCCTCGGCCCTGGCCTGCTCTTCGGTGAATCCCAGCTCCACTTCAGCAAACCCACCAGTTCTCTCTGCCATCGCAATGTGGGCCTGCTTGGCCCTGGGAACTGTCTCGATGTCTTCAGGGATGGGGACAAAATTCTCCTGGGGAAACTCCACCGGCTCTCTTCCAGCCCCCATATCCTCACCCCGCAAGTAACGAGAGATGGAAATGGCAGCTTCTCTGCCGTGAGCCACTGCCCCAATGGCCACCCACGGACCAGTGTG
Source organism: Deltaproteobacteria bacterium (assembly GCA_022340745.1). Lineage (GTDB taxonomy): Bacteria > Desulfobacterota > Syntrophobacteria > BM002 > BM002 > BM002. Next base: position 704 of record JAJDNL010000138.1, on the reverse strand, counting down.
AGCATCACCACCGGCAAATACCCCCTCTGCCTTGGTGGCAAAGGTCACAGGATCAGCCTCGATGGTCCCCCACCGGCTTATCTCCAACCCTGTGGTCTCAGCCAAAAAGGCTGATTCCGGCGTCTGACCGATGGCCGGAAGCATCCACTCGGTCTCGACAATAAACTCACTGCCCGGTACCGGCACCGGTCGACGTCTGCCAGAAGAATCCGGCTCTCCCAGCTCCATCTTGATACACTGGACGCCGATCACCTTGTTGTCTTTGGTGAGAATCTGCTGGGGGGCGGTAAGATACTGGATATCGATACCCTCAGCCAGGGCATCTTCTACTTCGTATTCGTAGGCGGGCATCTCAGCGCGAGTGCGGCGATAAATGATTGTGACCTTCTCAGCCCCCAGACGCAGAGCAGCGCGGGCCGTGTCAATGGCCACATTGCCGCCACCAACAATCACCGCCCTGCCTTCAAGCTTCGTGAGTTCGCCCTGATTGACTCGGCGGAGAAAATCTACACTGGAAACCACGCCCTCAGCGTCCTCACCAGGAATGTTGAGCTGCAGGTCTTTGTGGGCGCCGATGGCAAGATAGATCGCTTTGTAGCCCTCTTTGAAAAGACCAGCAATGCTCACATCCCGACCCAAAGCAGTATTGAGCTTTATCTCCACCCCAAGCCGGGTGATGGCCCCAATTTCTTTGTCCAACACCT
>JAJDNL010000134.1 GCA_022340745.1 Deltaproteobacteria bacterium | reverse complement strand
TGAGCGCGCATGAGGTCGGAGGGCACTTTCAGCAATGGCAACATATTTCAGATCATCCGGCATTCCTTGGTTTCTTAACACCTCCTCAATGTGAGGCAAATATCGCTTGGAACGTTTCAACCAAAGAATAACCTGGGGCCTATGCCACAGTGACAGCAGGAGTTCTTTTTCAATTCGCTCCCTAACTTCCTGGACTTCCAAAGGTACCGGTTCACCGCAAAACTCCAGAGGTGTTGCGATAGTAAGAGCAGACATCAGGGAAGGGAAACTAAACGGTTCGAAAGGGTCGGCATGCACTTCTGAAAAAGAGAAGATAACTATTCCGAGCAACAGTAAGGACTTCCATTTCACGGGATTCACCTCTTTCGGATCAAATTGTGTCGAGTCCCATTTTTATATCACAAATCATGCCAAGCTTCATGGGGCTATTTAAGAATAGGAAGTCTGCGTAGGGAATGGAGTCCGGTGATTGATGATTTTAGAATGCAGATTTAAGATTGAAAAACTCAAAACTTCGAAATAGGGAATGCACATACCTCAATCTGCAATCTACAATTTTAAATCATAAATCTTACTGAAGTGTCCTCTTGATTTTGTCAGTAGGAGGCGATACGTGTTGTACTATTCTATTCTCAGTAGTTTGGTGTATCATACTCTCTGGTCCGCTAGCCCGGATATTTCATGAATTGCTGTCGCGAGACCATGAAACTGGGAACCCGCTTGCGGGACTGAGCGGAGCGCAGCGAGCGCGAAGAGGATGGGCGTGCCACCTGGCAACTCGTCCCGCGGTACCGCGGGATTGGTTCCGAGGCGTACCTGAACGGTACGTCGCAGGCGCCAACACCCGAGGACGCCGGGAAGGACCCCATATCCGTGGTCGCAGCAAGTGATTCATGTAATATCCGGGCTAAAGGTGAGGAGAACGAACCATGGAAACGAAAGAATTGGCACGTGCCGTAATCCTGGTGGCCATTGCGGTTGCTTTATCGCCGTTCTTTATTCCGGTCGGCATTTCAAAGTGCTTTCCAGCCCAACACATGGTCAATGTCCTCAGTGCGGTCATGCTTGGACCTGCCTATGCCGTGGCCATCGCTACCACCGCAGGCATTATCAGGAATATTCTGGGCCTCGGGACTCTTCTGGCTTTTCCGGGTGGAATGATTGGTGCCTTGCTGGCAGGTCTCGCCTATCGAGCCTCCAGAAACATCTATGTCGCCGGACTCGGAGAAGTCATCGGCACCGGAATCTTGGGCTCCCTCGTCAGTGTTTGGATCGTGGCACCCCTCCTGATGGGCAAAGCTATGGCGCTGGCCACCTTGATGATAGCTTTCAGTGTCAGCACCCTCGGAGGAACAATTATTGGTATCATCGCTCTCCACCTTCTGCGTAAGGGGGGGATCTGGGAGCCGTGATCCGTTTGCGCCACATACGATATCGCTATCCCCACACCGGGTGGGTTTTAAAAGGAGTCGATTTCTCAGTAACAGATGGCGAGTACCTCTTCATCGGAGGTGCTAATGGCTCTGGGAAGTCCACCCTCGCTTATCTCTTTAATGGCCTCATTCCTCACTATTTCGGCGGCACCCTGCAGGGCACCGTTACCATTGATGACCTCAACACCCTGGAGCATAAAGTCTTCGAACTTTTTTCTCACGTAGGTCTTGTCCTGCAAAACGCCGATGCCCAACTCTTCAACAGCACTGTGGAAGACGAGATAGCATTCGGTCTGGAAAGCCTGGGATTGCCTGGCGGAGAGATCGACAACCGTATCCGGGAGATCTGCCGGACCTTGAAATTAGAGGATCTTCTCGGGCGCTCCCCTGCAACCCTATCGGGTGGTGAAAAGCGTTTGGTGGCAATAGCATCGGTGCTTTGTCTGAACCCTTCGGTTTTGCTTCTTGATGAGCCTTATGGCGATCTCGATTGGGAAGCGGTGGAGAGAGTGCGCCAGACCCTGTCGGAGGTTAACCGCAGCGGCAAATCCATCATCGTTATTGAACAGCGAATGGGTAAGTTTCTGCATGACACCTCACGGTGTCTCATTCTGGAACAAGGAAAGCTCCTGTACCAGGGTTCCCCCCAGTCTGCCCACGAAGTCCTTCTCAACGCCCATCTGTTACCCCACTATTCAACAAGAGGAAACGGGGCGCCTGGCAAGGAGCCACTACTCATTGCTCAGGATCTTTCCTATCGGATAAAGGAAAAAGAGATCCTAACGGGAGTGTCCCTCGAGCTTAGGAAGGGAGAGACTCTGGCTCTCATTGGCAGGAATGGATCGGGTAAAACCACTCTGCTGAAGCACTTCAATGGCTTACTGCGACCCACGTCCGGCAGGCTTACCTTCAAAGGCGAGGAAATTCAAGACAAGGCTCCTTCGGAGCTGGCAGACCAGGTGGGACTCTCTTTCCAGAATCCAAACGATCAGTTCTTTAAATACCGGGTAAAGGATGAGGTCATGGCGGGGCCCACGATACTCAGGAAAATACAGGAAGACTGGCTTCAAGAGATGTGGCAGGTCTTTGAGCTCCGTGCGCTCTTGGATAGATCTCCATACCGCCTGAGCGAGGGCGAGAAGAAGCGAGTATCACTTGCTTCCATCCTGGCCACGCGGCCGAAACTGCTCGTCCTTGATGAACCAACTTCTGGACAAGACGGACGTTTTCGTGAAGCTCTGGCCACTCTGATGGCAGAACTCAAAAATCGTGGCATCACCATTGTGATCGCCACTCACGATCTGGACTTTGCCCAGGCCGTTGCGGATCGATGGATAGTTTTGCATGAAGGCAGGGTGGTGGCCGACGGAGCACCTGAGGATCTTTGGCGCGATGAAGGGCTCATTCGACTTGGTGCCATTGGTAGACCCAATTCGGATGTTGGATGAATAGTTTATTAATTAACCACGGAGATACAGAGGACACAGAGGAAAGGTATTTTCCCCTGGCCGGGAGACAACGGCCAGGGAAAAGAGCCACCGCCTTCGGCGGAAGCTCTGGTTGGTAGACCACCAAGTGCCTAGTAAAAGACGTTGGTCGTCAGTAACCTGCCTGGGAGCTATGTTCTTTTTCCCGATCGCCGTCTCCCGATCGGGAAAAACAAAATTATCTCTGTGCTCTCTGTGCCTCTGTGGTTTACAAGAAAACAGGAATGTCATCGATTAAGGTATCGGTTTGAAGCGACTCGATCCTAGAACGAAACTCGGCCTGGGACTTATGGCGATTGCGGCGGTCTTCATCGCTAAAGAGCCGAAGACCCTCCTGGTGGAGTCAATAGTTCTTCTGGCAGCTCTCCCCTTGCTCAGGATGGGGAAGGATTTGCTCCATTCCCTGCGTTACTATTGGCCTATGGTCGGGTTGGTCTTTATCATTGCCTTTTTCTCCTTTGATTTGCTAGTGGCATTGGTGCTTGCAGTACGGCTGTTCAATCTTTTGACCGTATCCTTTATCTTCTTTCGGGCCGTCAGCCCCGAAGAGACGGGTGACGCATTGCAAAAAATCGGGGTACCCTACGGCTTGGCCTTTATGCTGACCACCTCAATGCGCTATGTGCCTCTGATAGGACAGAAAATTCGCCACATCATCGAGGCCCAGAGTTCCAGGGGGATCGATCTCAGGCTTCGCTTAAAGAATGTGGGGAATTTCATGGCATTGCTTATGCCGTTGCTGGCTCAATCTTTCGTCCTCGCCGACGAACTGGCCCTGGCCATGGAATCGAGGGGATTCGGGCGCCAAGGGCGGTCATCAAGAAAGCACTATCGTATTACCTTTGTGGAGTACGGTCTGCTGCTCTCTGCTCTGACGCTTCTGGTGATCTTCGCTTGGTGGGAGCGGGGCTAGACCCTGAGGGGAATTCAATGGTTTCTCCCTCAGGCGGTAGTCTGCTGGAGTGGTCGAGTAAAGCGAACTTATGAAATCCCAAACCCCAAGCACCAAACCGGGGCCCCGCCCAGAGGGTGGGGACTCCGAAGGAGAAATCTCAGGGTGTCAGGTGTCAGGTGTCAGGAAAAAGAAACAGAGAAGCTGAAACCTGAACACTGAAACCTGAAACCTTAGTTTTTGATCGTCATCACCAGAGGGTCCAATGCAGAGCCTGAAGCAGAAGCCCATGTATCGCTACCTGATGGTGCTCACCATCAGTTCAACCATTGGGCTCCAAGCCTGGCGAACACTTTTCAACAACTTCGCTGTGGAGGTCGCCGGTTTGGAAGGCATCCATATTGGTGTGATTCAATCCGTGCGGGAGATTCCTGGATTCCTGGCACTCTTTGCCATTTTTGTGATGCTGCTTGTGAAAGAGCATCGATTGTCGGCATTGTCTACCCTTGTTCTGGGAGTGGGACTTGCAGCGACCGGCTTGTTTCCTTCCTTCATTGGGCTCCTGATTACCACGCTGATCATGAGTTTTGGCTTCCATTACTACGAGACAACAAACCAGTCCTTAACTCTTCAATATTTCGATGAGAAGACATCTCCGTGGGTGTTTGGCAAATTGCGAAGTATGGCCGCAGCCTCGAACATTGGTATAGGTGTCTTCATTTATCTCATGGCCGCTTTGCTGAATTATACCCAAATATATCTACTAATTGGCGCTCTCATTGTTGCCGCGAGCATCTGGGGGCTTAAACAAGATCCCACTGACCGGGATATTGTTCCCCAACGCAAGAAGATGATTTTTCGTAAAAAGTACTGGCTGTTTTATTTCCTCACCTTTATGGGAGGTGCGCGACGCCAGATCTTCATGGCATTTGCTGCTTTCCTGCTGGTTAAAAAATTTCAATTCACCATTCAGCAAGTCACCATCCTTTTTGTGATCAACAATATGATCAACTACTTCCTGAGTCCCATTATTGGGAAAAGCATCATCCGGTTCGGCGAGAGGAAGGTATTGTCACTGGAGTATTTCAGCTTGATCTTTATTTTCCTGGCCTACGCCACCGTTCAATCCAAAACGCTCCTTGCGGTTCTTTACATTTTTGATCACATCTTCTTCAACTTTGCCATAGCCATCCGCACCTATTTTCAAAAAGTGGCAGATCCTCGTGACATCGCACCGAGTATGGCAGTAGGTTTTACCATAAACCACATTGCCGCAGTGGTTTTACCGGCAATTGGTGGGGCTCTCTGGATGGTAGACTACCGAATTCCGTTTGTGGCCGGCGCCGGCATGGCCATGATCTCACTGGCCGCTGTGCAGCAAATTCGCGTGCCGAGCCAGCAAAAAACATCCTAGCCCGGATGTTTCATGATCTTCCTGGCTGTTTCTTCGACCACTTTCATCATGTCCTCACGGACTTCCACATCGCCCTTGCTGAATACCCCGCAGGCGCGAATCTGATAGCTATCGCTGAATCCATACCATTTGAAAATGGAGTCGTACCTGGGAAATACGTCTGCGAATAGACTCTCGTCCGGGTGCCCCTGAGCCTCGATGAACACCAGTTTCTTGCCCGGGGGGAGTCTGCATGGGCGAGGATTGGTGGCGTAATCGGGTACCAGATATGAGTAGGTGCGGTCAATGAAAGCCTTGAGTTGACTGGAGATTTCAGCGAAATAGATGGGAGTGGCCAATACCAACACTTCGGCCTCTCGGATAGCGTCCAAGACCTCGGCCAGGTCGTCCTTGAGCACGCACTTGTCCAGCTTTGTCTTGCAGGTCATACACGCTTGACACCCGCGGTACTTGAGCTTGTTCAAGGCAAAGGTCGTCACCTCTGCACCCAATGCCTCGGCGGCTCCACAGAACCTCGTGGCCATGGCCTTACTGTTCCCTTTGGGTCTTGGACTACCAAGAAGACAAACCATCTTCATGCTCACTTCTCCTTTCACCCTGCTGGTAGCTTCAATCCCCAAACCGGGGTCCCGCCCGGAGGGTGGGGACTCCGAAGGAGAAACCGGGAACCCACCCGAAGGGTGGGAGTCCGCAGGACAAATCTCAAGGTTTCAGGTGTCGGGTTTTCCGCCGTAGGCGGATCAGGAAAAAGTAACAGAGAATTCAGTAGTCAGTAGAAAAGACGTATTTGTTTTTTGATTTTTCATTCTGAATTCTGGATTCTGACTCCTGACTCCTCATATTTATGCGCTTTGCTCTATGCGACAATCAATCCGCAATCCGCAATTTAAAATCGCTCTCTCTACAGCTTCCCTTCCACCGATTCCACCTTGGCCGTGATTCTATCCTTACCCTTTTTCCTGTAGTCACCAGCGATGGTAAAATATATTCGGTCACAGTCCTTCGTCAATGCTTCAAAGCAGCGTGTCACCGCCATCATGACCTCGTCCCATTCTCCCTCGATGCTCGTTCCCATTGGCCCGAGATTGCAGGGTAACCCGCTGTCTTTGATAATTTTCACCGCCCGTGCCACATATTGGCTGACACTTTCTCCCTTATCCAGAGGAAAGATAGCAAAATTGACAAGTACACTCATGAGACCCCCTCTTGTTACCTTTTGTCCTGAAATTCATGGGTATGGAGTCCTGCTTCAGCTCATACCTGACTTCCAAAAACATCCTCTCCCTTGTCGAAGATCCCACCTTTGTAGCTGGGAGGGGAAAGGATATTTTGAGGAGAAGTTTGTGAGAATGAAGAGAACCTGCGCTTTGCTAGGGCAGAATCCGCCGCCAACCATATCATCAATCCGGATAGCATGCAGAATTATGAAATGTTTTCTTCTAAATACTTGATAAGCCCCTCGACCCGCTCTTTGCTCAGTTTTTTCGTGAATGAAAAAAGAGGCATGCACACCCCTTCTCCACCATCGTCAAAACAGTCCCCAAGACTGAGCAAATACAGATCGCCCTCCTGGCGCAATTCTAGAAACCCATCTTGTTGGAAAGTCTCACCCAATTTATACATTGATCTACCTCCTTCTGTCTCATCTCTCCTGCATATTTCGAAACGCTGAGATGTGAAATTGCCGGCACCGTAGAGAAGTCGAAAAATGATAATGAATGATCTGTATTGATCAGGGTTAGAGCAAGAGCTTATATGATTAGGGTACGGAAAGGGGGCAAAAGATTCAAGAAGAAATTACAGGTAATCGATTGCCTATCAAGTCCGTTTTGGGGAGAATTCAGCTGCCTCAGGGCTTCAACTCTGAGAGGAATGTATGGAAGGCTTTGGAGGCAAAAAAGAGTACTTTTGTTTCGGGGCCAATGGATATTTCATCCGCATCGGTCAACTTATATTTTTTATGAGGTGTTATTTGAGTACCATTAAGAAATGTACCATTACTTGAGCCTGCATCCACAACGAAACAGCTTTGATCTTCACTGCTAACCTGTAAGTAAGCATGTTTTCTCGAGACCAATTTGTTGTAGACCACAATGTCGTTGTTTGGTGAACGCCCAATAGTAATCTTATCAGGTTCGGTGACATCCTTTCGTTTCGCTATCTCGATGACTCTTGCTTCTAACACCGCTGAACGCACCGTCCCTTGTCGTAGTTGTTCCAGCACCTGTTCATCTTCAACGACATCGGTGAGGAATTGAAACATCACATCTTTGTCAAGGAATCTTTCTGATTTTTCGACAAGAAAACCGTTTGGATATGCAGCAACAAACTGGCTCAGCGCTAGATCTTCAAAGCTGGCAAGATACTGGGCAAGTTTCTTATACCTAATTTTGCCTGCCACTTCCGAGATGGTGACACGTTCGAACTGCTTGAGACTCTTAATAAATTCGACACCAATACCTTCGTTGTCTTGATCAATTCTGGTAATTACCGCATCCCCCTGCAGACCGACTATCTTTTCTTGGCCGGTAAAATCGGGTGGAAGGAAAAAGGTGAACTCTCCTGGTTCCCCTGTTTGGAAGGAACGGTAGTGTTTTGTGCGGATGAAGGCCCCCTTTTGGCTCAAGTTAACGGTCCTTCCCTCGAGCGTATAGTCGACCCCTTGTCTGAGAAGTTTCACCCGAAAACGCTGGCGTATCCTGGGACTCTTCCGTTGATCGAATGTTTTCATAACAACTCGGGAACCGCTAATCAAACCATACTGCGCAATGCAACAGACAAAGGGCTCTGAACCATCAAAATCTCATTCTGCATTCAATCCATCAAAAAAAGTCGGGGAAAAAGGCGATCCTTTTCCATAAACGGCATACAGCATGCAAAAATTGTACGAAATTAAATAGTTAGCCTGATTCCCCCACACTTTCAATAAGTTAGATCACATCGTACCTGAAGTCAGAGCCGGGCAAGTATATACCAAAATTCCCATCTTGTGAAAATGGTTTCCATTTATGAGTAAAACTCTCACCAATCGTGTCATTGTGATCTGCGGCCATGGTTCAAGGAGAATATGTCGGCCTGCCCACCCCCTTTGTCAACTTGTATCTTGAGGTTTGAACACGGGTGCTATACCCCGGGGGCTAGGGAGCCAGGAGAAACTCCGGTTTAACTTCCTCCAAAAACATCACTGCAGCTTGCTTGTCTTTAGCATCTATTCTTTTGACTTCGCCTGTCACTTTGGTCACAGTTTCATCCAGGTCAGTTGAATCTTTCCGTCTCGAATAGATGGCTATTTCCACTTTCTGGTCTAGCACAAAGTCAGGCCAATCTTTGAACGTTACCAGAGCTCCAACTCCACTGACGTTGGCGATCCTACCTCTGAATTTTTCTTCGCCGATGCCCGTGGTGACCACGACTCTGAAAGGTCTCTTAAGCCGAAAATATTTCCTTTTTTCACTCAAATACAAGCCACACTTTCCACAAATGGCTTTTGCTTCTTCAACCTCTTTAGAGCTCAGTAAATGTGGAACCAGATATGTTCTGTCTACCAGGGAGCTGTGAGGACACTCGTCTTCCGCATAATAGGGACATCCTTCCCAATATGTTTCATCCATAGTGTTTCCCTCAGTCGCACCACAAATAAACAGGATCAAAAAATCAAACGTGGTTGAGAACAGAACTGCCGAGCCTGGATGCCTCACGCATTGCTGTGGCGAAACTGTTTCTGCCCGCCCGATAGAGACGAGGGGGAGCATATAACTTAATCCAAGCCGCGATAGCTTGGGGTCCGATGCAGACCGGGCATAGTGTAGGAACCCGAAACTCCCCTCCAGAGTGTGAGGGCCGGAAAGCTTTGTTGATACGTTTTCAGCTTCTCACAAGACTCTGCGCACTTGTTCTTGGTCTTAGTTAGTCTCTCACACGTTCTGCATGGACTCCTTTCCTCTTCAGCCATGGGATACCTCCCGTCTCGAAGCCTAAATCCGAGGTAATGAAGCCATTGCAACTGGATCAGTTGCGTTGCATGATACAGTCTCAGTACACAAAGATCGTGCCAAATTTGACCATTTAATAATTAATAATAAATTCTTATAGTTAAACAATTTCTTTCTTATGGAGAGATTGTCTATACTGGGAAATCAAGGTCACAAAAACGGAAAGAAAGTACCACTTTGGCGGTAGAAGAGGGGACTGCATAGAAGATACTAGCCCGGATTCCTGCCTTCTGCTTTCAGGTAGAAATCCACTAAGCGATTTTTCTTGGTATTGAGGATGTAATGAAATGGATTTACATATTTTTTATTGACCCTGACAGAGTAATGAAGATGAGTGCCAGTGGAGCGGCCGGAATTACCCATAAAGGCGATGACCTCTCCCCGCTTCACTTTTTGACCCTTTTCCACGTTGTATCCTGCGAGGTGGCCATAGGTGGTGGTTACACCCTTACCGTGATTGATACGGATATATCTACCCAAGTATTTGTGCCTGCTCCTCCTGTAAACCACACCATCCGCCGGGGCAATGATGGGTGTGCGCTTGCGGCCACATATATCCAAGCCGTTATGAAACTCCTTGACTCCAGAAAAAGGGCTGCGTCGCCAGCCAAAACCGGAAGCTAACCAATACTCTTGGGATTGTAGTGGAACAATGCTGGGAGTACTGTCCAGGGCTTGTTTCTGGTCCCACATGGCGCCCACCAGCTCCTGGAGATCTGCCTGCAGGCTTTGGGCTCTTTTGACAAGCG
>JAJDNL010000125.1 GCA_022340745.1 Deltaproteobacteria bacterium | reverse complement strand
CGGAGTCGGGATCTTCCAGGTCGCCAAAAATGATTGCTTTTGAATCTTTAACCGCCTCAACGCACGCCGGCATCTCGCCCACAGCCAACCGTTCAGCACAGAGGTTGCACTTTTCCACCACCCCTTTGCCCCGCACCGGATATCTGGGATTTGGCGGCTCATGCTCATTCCAGTAAGTGGTCTTGGGATCTTTCCAGTTGAAACTCCGGGCCCCAAAAGGACAGGCAGCCATACAGTACCTGCAACCGATACAGCGATGCTGGTCCATCATGACGACGCCGTCTTCACGCTGCCAGGTAGCCTTGGTGGGACACACCCGCACGCATGGAGGGTTGCTGCAGTGGTTGCAGAGGAGAAGGAAAGGCGTTTCTTCTATCTCTGCGGCCAGGTAATCATACTCCTGTCCCGGAAAGGCATGTCCATATTTATCCGTCCAGATCCACTTAATTTCTTCTTCATCCCCATAGTCAGGAACGTTGTGGATCCGGTGGCACGCTTCTATAGCCTTTTGAGTAGCCTCCTCATCCAGCTTCTTTACATCCACCACCAGGGCCCATCTCTTCCCGGTCAAGCCTTTTGGATTCCTCTCATACACCGCCTCACCCAGCTCGACCTTGGCCAGAAGATCCACGGACTTTAAGGTCCCGAGACCCAGGGTGGAGATTCCAAGTATCTTCAAGAAGCTCCTTCTGCTCCTCTCCATCACAACTTCTCCTTCGGCTCAATATGGCATTCCCAACAGTAAGGATCCACTTCAGCGTAGTTATGGCACTGATCGCAAAACTTGCTCTTGTTGGAATGGCAGTCCATACACGTATTCTGCAAACTCACCGTATATTCTTTCCCGTCGGTGGCGACATAAATCCTCTTGCCTTCACGGATAGCCTCATTCCGCCACTCGTCCAGCATCTGCATGTGATATTCCACCATGTATTCTTTGGCTTCTACACATTGCTTTGCCAGCTTTGCCTTGGGCGAAAGCTCTGGCTCAGGCGGTGGGCCGGATTTCACCAGACCGATCAAGAAGGGTGAGGTGAAAAAGAGAACAAAGATAACGATTCCGGTGATGACTAAACCTTTGTTATACATTACTTGTCACCCTCCGCTTTTTCTTCTGCTGCCTCTTTAACAGGTTCTTCGGCTGCTTCCTCGGCTGAGTCTGCTGCTGCTTCCTCGGTTGTTCCTTCTGCTGTTTCTTCGATTGCTTCTTCGACTTCTTCTTCGGCTGCTTCGAGAATTACTTCTGCAGCTGCTTCTTCAACCTCTTCTTCCTCTTCTTCCTCCACCCAGGGGAATTCTTCGGCACGAAGATTCATGGTTCTTTTCGTCTCGCCCTCCAGTATCAGGGCATTGGCCAGAAGTTCGTGTACGCCACTGACTTCCACGTCCGGCACCCAGTACTCCATCATAGGCGGCAGGGTGGCCCGATCAATGGCACAGATACAGGAAAGCAAGTTTACCCCGTGTTTTTCATGCACGTACTTTACCGCATTTGCCCGGGGCAAGCCTCCCCTCATCCTCAGATCCATGATTTCATCTGTGTTCAAGCCGGACCCACCACCACAGCAAAAGGTCTGCTCCCTGATGGTATTGATTGGCATGTCGTAGAACTCATTGCAGATGTTGTTTAGGATATATCGTGGCTCTTCGAAGAATCCCATGCCCCTGGCCGGGTTGCAAGAGTCATGGAAGGTTACTTTGTATTGATCATTACGGCTGGGATCTAAGTTCAGCTTACCGTGCTTGATCAGGTCCGCAGTAAACTCACAAATGTGAAGCATCCTGTGGTCTTTAGCATTCTCGAACCGGGTACCGGTGATGGGTGAAACCGGTGTCTCGAGGTTCTTGGGGGGCTCCCAGAACGTATTCATGTACTGATTGCACACTCGCCACATGTGGCCGCATTCACCACCGAGAATCCACTTGACCCCCAACCTCTTGGCCTCGGCGTACATCTTGGCGTTGAGCCTCTTGGCCATCTCATGGGAGGTGAAATAACCAAAGTTCCCACCCTCGGAAGCATAGGTGCTCCAGGTGAGGTCGAGCCCCATACCTTCCAGGTAATGGAAGAGCATGAGATAGCCCATGGCGGTAAAGGTCCCCGGGTCAGCAAAGACATCACCAGAAGGGGTGATGAACAAAATCTCGGCTCCCTTCCTATTGAAGCTGGGCTCAGGCAGAATGCCTGTTATCTCCTCGATTTCCTCACAGAAAAACTCTAGCATGGAATGGTAGGCGTGGGGTTGAATGCCCAGGTGATTGCCCGTTCGGTAGCAGTTGGCCACCGGACCCGTGATCCAGTCGATGTTGCAGCCTAGCAGATTGAGCAGTTCTCGGCCGATGATGGTTATCTCAGCCGTATCAATGCCGTAGGGACAGAACAGGGAACAGCGGCGGCACTCGGTACATTGGAAGAAATAGTAGAATAGCTCCTTGAAGACATCGTAGGTGAGTTTTCTGCCACCGGCTAGCTTCCCCAAGACCTTTCCTGCGGTGGTAAATTCACCACGATAGACCGATCTCAAAAGCTCTGCCCGAAGAACCGGCATGTTCTTGGGATCGCCGGAACCGATAAAAAAATGACACTTGTCCGCGCAGGCGCCGCATCTTACGCAAATATCCATGAACAGCCTGAACGAACGAAACTTATCCAGCCGCTCCCTCATCCCCTCGAGAAATATCTCTTGCCAGTTCTCGGGAAGCTTCCAGTCCTCGTCACCGGGCGACCAGGCTCTCGGATTCGGCAACCCTATCACCTCGTGGTCTTTCGGCTTGGAACCGTAGCACCACCTGCCCTCTTTCAATTCGACAGGCGTGTCCATCCACTCTTTTTTGGGAGGCGTGTGGTCTACTTTTACAAGTTCTTCTGGGGACGCAACCTTTGCCATCTTTACTCCTTTTCCACTGGGAGTCCAACCTCTATCATCTTCTCCCTAAAATCGTCCTCATACTCAGCGTATGTGTGGACCTTCACTGGGTAGTTCCAGGGATTTATGTGCCGCCGGGCGCGGTTGTCATTGGGCATGTTTCTGGTGGGGCTGAAGAAAACTCCACCCGCATGCATAAGTTTACTGAAGGGGAAGTAGGCGATCAAAACCGAGAGGAGAAA
>JAJDNL010000119.1 GCA_022340745.1 Deltaproteobacteria bacterium | reverse complement strand
CGAGCGGAGATAAGCGACGTATTTCTGTTTGCCATACCTGAAGCGATCGAGTAATGTAGGTGCTTGTTCTACCGCCCGTCGCAGCCAGTTTTCCGGACCGTCAAATTCTTGTGAAGCAAGACTGATGATTTCTTTAGAGATGCACTCGTAGTTCAGCTCCCGCGCCACCCTTTCCGCGACCTCCTTGCCATGACTATAAGAAGCCCTGGTGATGGCGATAATAGACATGCTGACCTCCTTTGTCTGAACACGAAAAAAAAGAATTGCCGAAAATAGACCTGAAACCTTCCGGCCTTGTGTATTTTCACTACGGCATGGGAGCCAACCCCAAGACCCCCATCATAACGACTATCCCTCCAGCCAAGGCTAACGACCCATATAGCCTTTCCCCCTCTCTGAAGAGGACCGCTGCCGAAAGAAAGATTGCCGGGACGACCGAAAAAACACCCAAAGAAATTCCCAGGGCAGTCAAGCCATCACCAGTCGTCAGATGGGAAAGATACCAGTGTCCCATGGGCAGGGAACCGGTAGCGCCCTCCCAGGTTTGATAGATGGATTCACCCTGCCAGATCGAAGATAGCCAGTAAGAAACAGGTACATAGTTGTCTCCCAGAAAGGCCAGCACTGAGCCGATGATTGCCAGCAGAGAACCAAGCAAAACCCCCCAGTAAACGATCTCTCCGTACATCAAAGCGGCAAGCGGCGGCTTGGGCCGCTCTTGTTTCATAACGCCCTCCTACAAAATGGGTATCTGTATCCCAAATGCCCCCTCCACCCCACGCACGATTAACTTGAATGATGAAGCAAGCAGGATAAGAATTAAGATTTTCCTGACAAAGCCGGCCCTGATCCTGATTAAAAGGTGCGCCCCTAATATTCCTCCCACAACCTGCCCCAGCATCCATGGGGCTGCAAAAATGGCGATCAGCGCGCCATATGTTATGTACGTCCAGATGGCAGTAGCATTGCTTATGGCCAGTAAAACCCCGCTGCAGGCGGCCGCAATCTTGATCGGAGCAGCCATGACAAGATTAAGAGTTGCGGTGAGAAACGCCCCTCCCCCCAGACCGAAAAAGCCCCCCATGAAGCCAAGGAGGACAAAAAGGATCCCTCCCGAAAGGGCCCTTACCATCTGGTAATCAACCATCTTTCCCAGCGATGCTTCCCAATAGGAGCCGTTCAGCCTCAGCTTTACGGAGAGTGGATCTATGTGCTTCGGTTCAGGATATTCGGTTTTGCCGCCGCCGGTGAACAAAAAATAGGCAACAACCAGCATGAGAATCCCGAGTGACAGACGGACAATGCCATCGCCCACAGCTCCCAGGGCATCGTGCAAGTATATGGCACTGACGCTTCCCACCAGAGCCCCAATGGTAATGGGAACCCCGCAGTAGAACACAACCTTCAGGTTGGCCAGTTGGGTCTTCATAAAAGGACCTGAAGAAATCAAGCCGCTGAACATGGCCACCACCAAGCCCGTAGCCCTTATTATCAAACTGTCCATGTGGGTAAAACCCAGCATGATTGGCGTAAATATGACCCCGCCTCCTATGCCGCCGATAACCGCGAGTACTGCTACAGCCGTGCTGATCAGGAAGCTGCCGACTATTATAAGCCACATGGCTGACGGACTGAGGACCTGGGTGCCTTCCACTCTTGAAAATACTCCCATAACCAGGTAGCCGCCAGCAATTAGCATGATAAGTATGGTCAGCTCTGGGACACTGAAAGCCAGAGACCATAACCTCCCCTTCCTTGCGCGCTTCGTTTTCTGCATCTGATCCTTCCCTGGTCTTCGTCCAAACCTTACTGGCGAAAGAGCTGCATTCCCATTTCCCCATTCATAGCGATTAGCCTTAAATAGAGCTGTTCCCCGAGGTGGAGGGTAATGAATTTATACATCCGCGGCAGTCCAATTGCAAGTGAGAAACGCTGCTCACCTCTGCCAGGGAAAACAATTAGGCTTTACTTGCAATATTCTTCATGTTGACGTACTCTTAACCGCGTTGCAGGCGATATTAGGAAAAGAATATTTAAGCAAGGAACAGTCGAAGCACCAACGTCTTTCCTCTCAAACTGAAGACAGTGATCATGAAGATCGTACACAAAATCATGTGGGCGAATATCATCAATATCATCTTTATAGCGCTGGTATATCTTTTTGCCGTTCAATTCCTGGAACTTATCCTGGCAAAACTTCAGTTTGTGGAAATAGCTGACGATCTGAATGCTTCTTTTCTAGAGATGAGACTTTCTGAAAAGAATTACTTCTTGTATGGCGATGAGACCGTCTTAAAAGAAATTAAGGGGAAACTGGATGAAAGTATAAACTCCATCACTTCCGTGCAGGACAGCATAGTTCGCGCCGTGGGAGACAGCAAGTATAAGGAGCTTAGACGAAGTGTGGAAGAATATAAAGCGGCTATTCAGCAAGTAGCAGCAAACATTGCAAGCGCTACAGAAGATACAAGCATGCAAGAAACCGTGAGAGACAGCGGGCGCAAATTAAGAGAATTTTCAGCCAAGATTGTCAGCCTGGAGAGAAAGAAAGTCAATGATATCATTTCACACTCGAAGAAGGTGTTATTCTATTTTTTTTGTGTGGCCATTTTGATAGCTATGGCTGCGACCTATCTTTTTTTCTCGAAGTTCTTGCGCTCTCTTAAAGGGATCGAAAAAACCGCGACTTGTATATCGCAAGGAGATTTTTGTAAGGTAGAGGGGACTGTTACCGGGGATGAACTTGGCTCGGTTATGGCAGCTATCAACTCAATGTCCGAAGAGCTGGACAGTCGATACGAGCAGATCGTCCAGTCGAGAAAGCTCGCCTCTTTAGGTATTCTCACGGCGGGTGTGGCTCACGAACTCGGTAATCCGCTGAACAACATTGCCCTGGTTGCCCAAACCTATCTGGAACTGGCTGATCACCTCAGTAAAGAAGACACCATCGACTATATGAGAACCATTGAAGAAGAAACCCACAGGATCGAGAAAATTGTTCAAGATCTCTTGCACTTTTCCAAACCCAAGCAACCCAATTCCAAGGCAACGGAAGTCAATAGCGTTGTGGAAAAGTCGTTCAAACTCGTCCATAATATGCTCCATGTCTCCGGTATCGATGCCAGGCTCAATCTCCAAGAGGGACTCCCCCATGTTTTCATTGATGAGGACAGGATCCAGGAAGTCATCGTCAATCTGATAATAAATGCTATTGAGGTGATGTCGCCTGGAGGTGTGATCTCCCTTAAGACCTACCTTGAGGAAAAGGGAGATTATGTGGTAATAGAGGTTGAGGATACCGGAGAAGGTATAACGGCTGAGCATTTACCTCATATTTTCGATCCATTTTTCACTACCAAGGGTGTACGCGGCACGGGACTGGGCTTATCTGTCAGCTACGGTATTATCAAGAATCATAAAGGAAACATGAAAGTCGAAAGCAAAGAGGGGGTTGGAACGACTTTCTTTATTGAACTGCCGGTTCATCGATTAATAGCATAAAGGAGAACCAAGATGAATGGTGCCAGAATTATGGTGGTTGATGATGAAAAGATTGTGGGTAAGATGATAAAAGCTAGCTTCGAACAGGACGGCTATACGGTTGAAACATTTTCGGATGCTAACCCCGCACT
This sequence comes from Deltaproteobacteria bacterium, assembly GCA_022340745.1. GTDB lineage: Bacteria > Desulfobacterota > Syntrophobacteria > BM002 > BM002 > BM002. The sequence goes on along the minus strand of JAJDNL010000119.1, from coordinate 7,573 downwards.
TGCCAGACTGGAAGAAGAGAAGTTTGCCGTGGTCATTACCGATCTGAAGATGAAAGATATCGACGGCATGCAGGTCCTGGAAACGATAAAGGCGGAATCGCCGGAAACCAAGGTTATCATGATTACCGCCTTTGCCAGTATGGACGCTGCCATAGAAGCTCTGCGAAAAAAAGTGGATGACTTCTTTCCCAAGCCGATAAAAATCAAAGATCTTAAATTGTGCGTCAAGGACTTATTAAGCGAATGACCCCGGCCTCTCCACCCGGTCAAAGTACCACATTATTGAGGCTGGGCTTCGCATAATTTCCGAAAAGACAATGATTGTGTAGAGGCTTTGATTGGTAGGCTTCTAGCTTTTTCCTGTTTTTTCTTTCTTATTTTTTCCTTTGTCAACGGTCTGATCCAAAACAATCTCGCCTTGGCGACGCCATTGTGTTGAACGGTTGAGGTTATCCATTGCCGGTTTATAAGTGGGATCAAGTTCTAATGCTGTCCGATAGTATTTGTGGGCCTCGAGCACATTGCGTCGAATCTCCATAAGAGCACCGAGCAGATTGAAGGCCTCTGGCCGGGTATGTTCCAGAGAAATGGCCTTTCGCGCATGCTCTACTGCGGCGTCGAATTGTCTGTCGGCGACACAGCGTTTGGCCAGCTGGATATGAGCAGTGTAATCCAACGCTTTCTGCTCTTCGAGTTTTTCTCTGTCCAGGACCTGTGAAACCAACTCCCTGATCTCTTCGGGGGAGAAAGGTTTCTGGATAAAGTCCACCGCACCCAGTTTCATCGCCTCCACAGCGGATTCAACTGTTCCGTATGCTGTGATGATGATCACGCGAATATCAGGGCGAATTTTACGGAGTTGACGAAGCACCTCCATGCCGTCCATGCCCGGCATCTTGAGGTCTAAAAGGATCAAACCAAATTCCTTCATCTTCAGTTTGTCGAGGGCTTCCTCGCCATTGACAGCGGTATCTGTTCCCAGACCGAGAGACTCCAGGGTCTGAGACAAGGTCAGTCGGATGTTCTTTTCGTCGTCGACAACAAGAACGGGTTTCTCCTTCATGGTTCAACCTTTCTTTTGAGATTACTCTGAAACCGGGAGGGTAAAGGTGAATGTGCTTCCTTCTCCCGGCGTTGAATCAACCCAGATGGTCCCCCCGTGGGCGCGGACGATTTCCTTGCAAATGGCCAAGCCGAGACCGGTCCCTTGCGTGGCTTTGTCGCTTTTGACCTGAACAAATTTCTCGAAAATTTTCGTCTGATACTCGTAGGGAATACCCGCCCCATCGTCACTGACGGAAACATGGACCTGTGCACCAAAATGCTCCGCGTAAAGCCGAATCTTTCCACCGCTACTGGTGTAGCGCAGGGCGTTGGAGATCAGGTTTGTCAGCACCCAAGTTGTCTTGTTCGCATCCGCCTTCACCTTTGGCAGCCCAGAGGGGGCGGTAAAGGTCAGTTGCACCTCCTTGTCATTGGCCTGGGCTATGAGGGAGGACACGGCCTTTTCAAAAAGTAACTGGACCGGCACCCTGTCGAAATCCATTTCTATCTTGCCGGCCTCAATCCTCGAAAGATCCAGCAGATTGTTCACCAGAGCCTTCAAGCGTTGCAAATCCTCATGGGCTGCCAGGAGAAGCTGTTGTTCCTTGTCGGTCAGTTTTTCCAGGACACCTTCTCGGAGGAGGTCAACGCTCATCCCTAAACTTGTCAGTGGCGTCCTCAATTCATGCGATGCCGTCATGACAAATTCGCTCTTCAAACGATCAAGTTCTTTGAGACTGGTGATGTCACGGAAAAGCAGGACCACTCCAATCATAGAGCCGGTTTCTGTTTTCACCGGTGTTATTGAAAACAAGTAATGGCTCTCCCCACCATCCTGTCTCACTGTGAGAACGTTTCGACCCTGTTCAATTTTGGGGGAAGAGCCGCTTTGCGCAGATTCCTTGATATAGTTGAACAATTCTTCGTTTTTGATTACCTCCAGAAAGTGTCTGTCCAGGGTGTTTCCAGTCTCGCAGGCAAAAAGCTTGGCGGCTGTTCGATTGATTCCGGTTATCTTGAACTCAGCGTCCACAACCACGATACCGTCTTCTATGCTTTGGATGATCGCATCACCTCGCCGCTTCTCCGCCATCATCCGTCCCACGTTGAGATCATGGTAGGTCCTCAGTTTTTCAACCATGGTATTAAAGGCAACCGACAAACGTCCCAGCTCATCAGCGGAAGCGGCCGAGACCTGCACACTGTAGTTTCCTTCAGCGATATCTTGGGTGGCTTCCATGATTTGCCTGAGGGGTCTGACGAGAAAATTTGAAAGCAGCAAGCTGAAACCAAGACCTAGCAATATTGCGCCGCTGCCGATTGTAACCATTGACCAGATCGCCTTTCTGGCAACACGCCGCGCGTGGTCGCTGGCTTTCACCATGGTCTCCTCATTGAGATCGCGAAGATGAATGCAGGCGTCACGTACTGCTGTGAATGATGGAAGTACCTTTTCGTGATAATAAACGGCTGCCTTCTTCGGTTCGGTTCGGAGGAACAGCTTGAGGCTGGAAAAATTTACCAGATAGGAAGAGTAGCCTGTATCTATTGAGTTGATAATCTCATCTTCGCCCTCAATGGTAATGTTGTCCTTTGCTCGCCCAAGCCATTGTAAGAATAGACTCTCGCTCGTTCGGAACTGCTTCAAACCATCATCTTCGTAACCCGAAATGATAAGGAGTGTTCCACTGTCCTGTCGCTCTATGGCATCAATCATATTTTCGGCGGCGAGGATACTCCTGTAATTCTCTGATAGAATTGCATCACTAGCATGCCCCAGGCGGAGCAGATTTACAAAGGCCCAAAGGAAAACCACCATCGCTACTGCGAGGGTAATTCCATAGCCAATAAGGATCTTTTTGCGAAGGGTCCAGAGCATAGGAAAAAATAACTGAGTTGTTCGCTATTAGTTGCTAAGTCATTTGCTAAAGTTCAATCCACGAAGAGTTCTCCACAATATTCAAAATTCGCACGCTTGCTCTTAGGGTCAACTTAGTCCTACATTCATATTTTGTCAATGATGTTGAAACATTGTAGGGGTTTTCAATTTGGATGTAAGCAGGCAAGAGTCCCTATTCCTTTATTTGCTGGAGGCACGTTCGACGCCTAAAGGAGTAAATGAGTTTCAATCGAGGCGTACGGCTGTGTGGCATTATCTTCCTTTGAAAGACATACATAAACCTCGTAAAGATCATTAAGTGATTCCAGCCCTGGTTGGTCTTCCGAGGAGGGAGAATCGGTTCATCCAAAACTGTCACGTTAAGATATTTATTTTTAACTGAACCAGGAATATCTCCCGCACTGGATATTGAAAGCTTTCAAGGAAGGAGAGGAGATTACATGACGCCGTACTTTTTCAATTTTTTATGAAGCGTGCGCCGGGTGATGCCGAGCCGTCTGGCGGTTTCGCTCTTGTTGCCCCCTGCCGACTCGAGGGTCTGCAAGATGGTTACCTTCTCAACTTCCTCCAGGGGCAGGTCAGCCAACAACTCTTCTCTCGTCGACTCCTGCTCCGAAGCGGGAACATCGCTGACCGAGAGGGGAAAGTCCATTTCAGAAACATAGTCGCCCCGGCACAAAATTACACCGCGCTCAACAGCATTCATCAGTTCACGCACGTTTCCCGGCCAGTGGTATCGTACCAATCGATCCATGGCCTGAGGGGTGAAGCCTTTGATCTGTTTGCGGTTTTTTTCAGCAAAAGCATCGAGAAAATGCTGGGCCAAAAGAGGGATATCCTCACGTCTTTCCCTCAGGGCAGGCACAGCCAGACTAACCACGTTCAAGCGGTAGTAAAGATCTTCGCGAAAACGACCACGCTCAATCTCTGCTTTTAAGTCTCTATTGGTGGCTGCTATTACCCGGACATCAATTCTCAAGACTTCCTCGCCACCAACCCTTTGGATCTCCTGCTCCTGGAGCACCCGCAGCAGCTTGGCTTGCATGGCCACGGACATCTCGCTGATTTCGTCCAAAAAGATGCTGCCACGGTTCGCCAGCCGGAATCTGCCTTCCTTGCGGCGGTCTGCACCGGTAAATGCCCCTCTTTCGTGGCCGAAAAGTTCTGATTCCAACAGGGTCTCAGTAATGGCAGCACAATTCAGTTGGATGAATGGCTTCTCTCGGCGTGGGCTGTTCAAATGAATTGCGCTGGCAATAAGCTCTTTTCCTGTTCCAGACTCTCCGGTGATGAGCACGGTGGCTTCGGTGGGGGCCACTAGGGACACGGTCTCCAGTAATTCCACCATAACCCGGCTGCGACCAATTATATCGCCGGTGTTAAAGCCGACCCCAAGACTTTCTTTGAGGGCACGGTTTTCCTCTTTCAGTCGAGTATGATCCATGGCTCTGCCAATGGCCAACTCGAGTTCATCAAAGTCCAGTGGTTTGCTGAGATAGTCGTACGCTCCTTTTTTCAAGGCCTCCACAGCCGTCTCCACCGAAGAGTAGGCCGTCATAATGATGATGGGAATTGCCGGATTAAAGCTCTTTATCTCAGACAGGGCCTCCAGCCCGGAGACTTCAACCATACGAACGTCCATCAGAATTAAATCGTATGATTTTTCTTGTACCTGTTCGATGGCCCGAGCACCATCGTCCACTTCCTGCACCGCATATCCCCACCCACCCAGCAGGGTACGCAGCATGGTACGATGAGCCCGATCGTCATCAACCACCAGAATGCTGCCCGGCGAACTAGGCTTGACCATGATCTTGTTCCTCCTCCGCATCCGGCAGGATCAGCGTTATTGTGGTACCGAGGCCGGGTTTACTTTTCACCTTTACCGTTCCATGATGGGCGTCAATAATCTTGTGCACAATGGCAAGACCGAGGCCGGTACCGTCTGGCTTGGTGGTAAAATAGGGATCAAAAATATGCTCCTGATCCTTTCGATCTATGCCACCCCCATTGTCCGCAACGATGATGGTTGTTAGTTTTCTGGTCTCATCCCTGGAAACCTTAACCTCCAAAATGCCGTGTGCATCCATGGCTTGCATAGAATTGAGGTAGAGGTTCAGCAAGACCTGACTCATTCTATCCGCATCAATGAGGACATCCGGGAGGTTGGCAGGAATATCTGATTTTATTTGGACCCCCTTTGCCCGGGCGTCACCATCGATGAGCTTAAGAGAGTGATGGACCAAATCAGCTACCCGAACCGGATTTATTCTGAGCGTGCTGGGGCGGGCGAACTCCAGGAGCTGGCCGATGACGCGGTCCAGCCGTTCCACCTCCTGGATCATGGTGGTGGCCGTATCTCGATCCTGCGGATTATCCTTGAGTTTGTCCCTGAAATACGTGGCAAAGCCCTTCACTGAGCTTAAAGGGTTTCTAATTTCGTGGGCCACGCCTGCTGCCAAACTTCCAAGTGAGGCCAGTCGTTTCGTTCTCTCCACTTCCTGCTGCAGTCGTCGAACTTCCATCAGATCACGAAAAATAAAAACATATCCCGAGAAAGTGTTGTCTTCGCCGTAAAGACCGGCAGCGCTAACCCTCAGTGGCAGTCCGCTGCCTCGGATTGTCTGGCAATCGAGTTCCTCTTCGACAATCGTTCCCTTTGTTGTCATGCGCTTAGTTAGTTGCCAGAGCTCTGGAGGCAAAACCCCTGCCGCCTGTTCCCCTAAAACCTTGTGGCTTGAATCTCCGAGAATTGCCTCTGCCGTTTGGTTGAAAGCGGCTACCTTGCCATTTTCGTCTGTAGCCACAAGCCCCATGGGAAGATTCTCCACCACCTGGTCTGAAAAAGCCTGTACTTTGGCTAAGGCACGGGTTGCCAGTTTGTAGCCCTGGGCCAGAAAAAGGGAGACCATTACCGCAAAACCAAGCAGCAAAACCCCAATAGACATGGCCACCGTATGACGCCTGGCCTCAACTCTGGCCGTTTCCATGGCACTCATATCCAAACCAACGAATATGTATAGAGCCGGACCGTTTTGGCCATCCCAATCGCTCTCCAACGACCTGTCAGGTGAATCTCTGCCGAACCCAGGGCCCCCCATCATCATGCCGTGATGATGCATGCGGCCCTGCCATGGCACGCCCTTTACAGGTTTAAACCGCTTGTAGACTTCAAAGGCAACGTTGCCTCCGTCCATCCGGACCTCGTGCCACTGCACCGAATCGACTTCTTTTGGAGCAAGCACAGCATCTCTATATTGTTTGCCAATTTGTTCAGGGTCGCTGTGGGCAACTACATATCCGTTTTCATCAGTTACTACCAGGTACAGAATATCGGGCTGTTTGGCAGTTTCTACCAGCAACCGCTGCAACTGGGTGCCGCCCCAACCCATGCCCATCATTCCGGTTCTGGCCCCAGCCTCAAAGGAGCGAATGAGTGCCGCACCTTTCTCAACCAGAAGTCGAGTCATGTTCTCCCTGTCCTCTTTGATACTGCTGCCAGCCAGAAAGAAGATGATGGGCGCCAATACGGCCAAGCTGCCGAGAACAGCCCAGGGAGACAAGGAGAGCCAGAGATATTTTTTGCGTTCGTTTGTCATAGAAATTGCTCTTGAGTCCTCATATCGATGATAAGAGAAAGGATCGAGACGTCATAGCGGAGGCGACGGAGTCGCGATCCGTGGTTCGACAGGCTCACGGTCCTGAGCAAAGTCGAAGGGGTATCCACTAAACCTTCGTCTGACCTGGATTCCGGACAGCCGCTTCGCGACTTCCGGAATGACGAAATCCGTGCCCGTGATGAAAGGATTGCCACGTGCACTAGCATGCTCGCCAAAAGAATACCCAGAGCAATTTGCAGACCAGATCCTTTTCATGAATCACTTCCCTTGCCAATCCGCTTGACTCCGGCCTTCCCAATAGTTACCTGCTCCTAGAGCAGAGAAAAATAGGTGGATACTTTATATCCATCTGCATACCTCTTAGCCGCCAATATGGATAGAAAGTATCCACTTTAATGCTGCAAGTCAAGGAGAGCAAACAAGGCGGCATGGATGCTCAGCATTAATTTGCTGTAATATTAAATGGTTAAATTGATAAAGATATTGTGGCACGGACATTGCCATTAAAGAAATCAAAAATAATAAGAAAAACAATTGATTTAAGGAGGGAAACAAAAATGAAAAAAGTGTTAACGACTCTAGGAATTTTGGTTTTGGCGGGTTTTTTGGCAGCTCCGGTTTTTGCGCACCGTTGGGGGCGCGGCGAAAATTATGGTGGCCCCGGCTCCTGCTGGAGTGAGAGTGGAGGTTATGCCAACCTGACCGAGAGCCAGCGGTCAGAGCTGGAAAAAATTGAGCAGAACTTTTTCAACGACACGGCCAAACTCAGAGAAGAGATTTGGAACAAGTCTGCTGAACTAGACACCCTGCTGGATTCATCCAATCCGGATCCCAAAAAGGCGAAGACTCTACAAAGAGAGATCAGCGACCTGAATGCAAAAATGAGCGATAAGAGGGTTGAATTCGAGCTCCAGGCACGCAAGATTGCGCCAGATGCTCGCTCTGGTCGAGGATACGGCATGGGATACGGTCGAGGTTATGGTATGGGTTACGGCCGGCATATGGGAGG
>JAJDNL010000112.1 GCA_022340745.1 Deltaproteobacteria bacterium | reverse complement strand
AAATCGATCACCGGCCGGACGTCGCTTACTACCAGCGAGCCAAAGGCAACCATGGTGGTTATTATCATGTAGAAACAAGGGATGAACTTGCTACGAACCGTCTCCCGCACCAGATAACGCTGTTCTTCATCAGGATTTTGCACATGCAACTCGCGGTAACGGACGATGAGATGAATGGTAAGGGAGAGAACAAAGATGAGCAACAGGGCGAGGAAATTGGATGACACCACGGTCAGACGCCAGCCGGCGAGTCCGAGGAATCCCATGGTAACCACGGCCGTGGCAAGAGAGGTGAGCATGGGCAGAAGAACCCAGCGTGGCTGACGAAAGGCAATGGCCAGAAGTAGGGCCAGAACAGCAATCACCCCTAGGCCGAATACCCTGATATCGTGCCGGACGAATTCCACCATGTCCGCCACAATCATGGGCTTACCTCCGAGATGCAGTTCGGCCCGATCCCGGTGTTGATCCATGATGGCACGGACGTTAGCAATATCCACTTCCTCTTGGGCTATCAACTCAGCTCTGTAACGCTTGACTTCATTGTTCAGGCGCAGGAGTTCCCCCGCCTCTTCCGGTGTCAGGTCGGTCTGCAGTCGTTTCTCGCGCAACCTATCCCGGTTTCTCCGCAGTTGAAGATAGGTCGGATCACGACGGAAATTCACCCGCATCGCTGTGGTATCACCATGGGGGTTAATGAGGCGATTCCTATAGAGCGGGCTCTGGCGCAGCTCCTGTTCGGCCAGCACGAGGTTGGTGTCCGGATCTGCCAATTTGCGTATGCGTTGTTCCAGTTCCTCCAATGACATTGGCGGACTCTGAACCAGGGGCACGTCCAAGATGCTGATTACAGATTCCACCCGCTCGATGGAGGCCAGGCTGTCGCGCAAGGCGCGTAGATCGTCCAAGGTCTCTCTTTCGAACAATCTTCCCTGAGGCGTATAGGTGAGGATCAAATAGTCATCGGATCCGTAGCGGGCCCGGATAGAGTGATAGTAGCGCAGGGCTTCGTCGTTTTCCAGAACCAGCGAATCAGCAGAGATGTCGATCTTGAGCGCCGGAACGAACCAGCCGAAAAAGGCGGTGACCAGAAACACCAGGAGTAAGGTCACGATCGGTTTGCCAAGTACCAGTTTGTCGTACAGCTGTAACGGCGTTGTTTTCATGCATTCTCTTTCAACAGGGTGCAAATAAACTAAATCTCAGTGATAGGGAAGCGCTCTCCAGCACGGTAGTATGTCATGGAAATTTCGTAGGTGTCAAGACTACCTAGCCCGGATATTTCATGCACCCGCCGAAGGTTGAGAGATTATTCAATGTCGCAAACCTAGTCCTCAAGGCAGATCAAAGTTCAATGGCTTTGTCGGTAGAAGAGGTTTCAGGTTTCAGTGTTCAGTTTTCAGTTTTTTTGTTTTTCTTTCCTGACACCTGACACCCGACACCTGAAACCCTGAGATTTCTCCTTCGGAGTCCCCACCCTCTGGGCGGGGCCCCGGTTTGGTGCTTGGAAACCGGGAACCCGCCCAGAGGGTGGGGTGTCCGAAGGACCAATTTGATATTTTTCAATGTTCCACCACTCCAACAGACTGCTGCAAGGTGGCAAGAGCATTGGTGCCCATTCAGAGGTTAGCCCAAAGCAGGACTCTTTGCTTCTAGAGCTGAACAAGGGCGGGATTAGTCATTCTGGGGGGTCTTAATTTCTTCCGGAAGTATTTTGGGCATCCTCACAATAAAACGTGAGCCTTCACCTGGAGTGGAATCTACCTGTATCGACCCTTCATGTTGCTCGATAATTTGGTTTGAGATGAAAAGACCCAAGCCTGTTCCCTCTCTTCCCTTGGAGGAGTAGAAGAGAGTAAACATCTTTTCCCTGGTCTCTTTATCCATGCCGATGCCGTTGTCGGAGACATCGAATACGATGTTGTCCTTATCCTGTCTGACCCGAAAGGTGATTTGATGAGATTTCTTGGAATTATCTTCTATGCAGGCCTCCAATGCATTTTCGAGAATATTTGTCAGTGCTGAGGAGAGCACCCCGGCGTCCACCTCAAATTCTCCTGCGGCATCATCGAAGTCGCGAACAAATTCAATATTGTGGCCGAGTGCCTTGGGTTCGACGGTGAGAGCCACATCATGAGCGAAGGTGAGTACGTCGGTTCGTTCCCATTGCAGGTCTCTCTCCTTGGCATAATAGAGCAGGTCGAGAGACATATTTCTGATACGGCTCACCATATGTTTTACAATTTCCCAGCCCTCTTTGATGCGCTCCTGGTCTTCTTTCTCAAAACCAGATTCGACCCGATACATGCCGCCGTCCAAGCCTGTCAGTAGTCCCTTTATGCCGTGAGAGATGGAACCTATCAACATACCCAACGAAGAGAGCTGATCCTGCAACTGGCGTATCTGAGTTATGTTGGTGGACATCTCCATCACATGGGTAATTTCTCCGGCAGCATTCTTGATGGGCGCGGTCCAGATAAGAACATTGTAGCGCTCACCGGTTTTGGAAGTTACCACCGTCTCTGCCTGTTGTGGTTTTGCCTCTTCAAAAGTCTTCAAAACAGGACACTCGGGGTGCGGTTCACCCTCATGTGAATATGATTGGGCACAAAAAGAGCCGAACTCTTTACCAAAATCTTCAAGGAATTGCTTGTTGGCCGTAACCAGTTTGAGGTTGCTGTCCTGAACGGTTAAATAGCAGGGAGCCGCCTCGAAAAGTAACTGAAACCTCTGTTGACAGGTCATAAGATCTTCCTGAAGACGACTAACTTCCGCTAGGTCGGCTGCCATCTCCAGGACCAATTCCACTTCACCATCTCGATTTCTGATGGGAGCGGTGTGCACAATGACAGGAAGTTCACCACCGTTAAGATCTTTGACTCTCTCCCTCCTTCGCTGCCCCTGTGCAGTGCTCAGGGTTCTGCCGACAGGACAGTTTTCTTTGCTTCCAGCCCTCTCCGAATATATATCCCAGCTGTTGCCTCCTATCTTGTTTCCCAAACGCGCCGTGTAAAGCTGATTGGTCCCAACTATCTTGTGCCCACTATTGTGGATAGAAATGAAGCAGGGCATCTCGTTAAAGTATGTCAACCCACTTTCGAGATCCTCCACTATGTTCCTCATGGCAGAGGACAGGCCCTCAACCACTTGACCAACAGCAATCAGCCGCTCAGCTTCTACCAGCTTGGCTGATTTTTCTCGAACAAGATCTTCAAGGTGTTCTGTATAATCCCTAAGTTGCCGCCTCATGAAAATTCTTTCTTTGGCTCTCTTGAGGGCTATCTCCAGAACTTCGTCTTTGATGGGTTTGGTGATGAAATCAGTTGCTTCATGCTTGAGGCTTTTGATAGCGAGGTCCATATCCCCGTGGCCGGTGATCATAATAACTTCAATTTCAGAGTTTTCTTGCTTGATCTTGCGAAGCAACTCGATGCCATCCATTATCGGCATTCTGATATCGGTGAGTACAATGCGGGGGGTAACTTCTTCGATAATCCGGAGGGCTTCCTCGCCATTTTCTGCGGTGTATACTTCGTAGCCAAGGTCAGACAGAGATATTTCCAGAACCTCACGAATATCTTGTTCGTCGTCTACTATTAATATTTTTTCGTCCATGAATGCTCTGTCCCGCAAAGAAAGAGTCCAGAATGGTCCCTGAGATAGTCCAGTCAGTGGCGAGCGAGCGCCAGGTGATCTTGATCGGATTATGGGTCGCCGATGGCACCCTTGACGATTTTCAAGAGTTCGTTTCGCTCAAATGGTTTCTCAACAACAGCCAGAGCTTTTTTTACTGCAAGGTGGGGCTTTGCCATGCCACTAATGACAATTACCGGAATATCCTTCAGATCATCAATCTGGGTATACTTGCGGTAAAATTGAGGCCCCGTCACTTCCGGCATGTCAATATCCAGTGTTATTAGATCTGGTTTTTCCTTTTGCAACACTTCAAACGCTTCGGGGGCGTTCACGGCGCTACAAGTCTCATAGCCATTATCGTGGAAAAAGCCTACAAGATAGTAAACCACGTTCGGATCATCGTCCACGACCAAGATCTTTTTCGCCATAGGGCACCTCCACTGCAACTGTCAGGTTAATAGACGGCTTTGGTTTGTTTAATCAAAACTGATTATCTTGATACCTGTGTTTGTTTAGCGTGGGGGATGGGAAATTCGATGATAAAATGAGCACCTTTTCCTGGTTTAACCCGTATGTTCCCACCGCAGTCTTTAATTATACCGTAACTTATTGAAAGACCGAGTCCTGTTCCTTTACCAATACCCTTGGTTGTATAAAAAGGTTCGAAAATCTTATCCAATTGATCTTTGGGGACCCCATTACCGGTATCAGCAACCTCAACAATCACCTTATCTCCATCGCTGCGTGTCCTGAGCGTGATCTTTTCGAAGCTTTTCTTTGTCTTTGCTGTCGACAGTTTTTCTTCAATGGCATCCCTGGCGTTCAACAAAAGATTTATAAAGACCTGTTCCAAGCGACCGGGGTCTGCCAAAATGGGGGGCAGTCCTTCTGCGAGCCGCCAAACAACCTTTATTCCTCTCACTCTTAACTGCTGACTCAGAAGTTCGTTTGATCTCCTGAGTAAATCGTTGACTTGGATTCTCTCAAGGCCGGCGTCTTCTTTCCTACCGAATTCTCTCAAATGATTAATGATTTTGGTTGCACGGTCAACGTTTCCGCTTATCTTCTGTGCCATAATCAGAAGGTGTTCAGGGTCGATCTCTTCCTCATTGTTCAGTTTCCTCATCAAAAAACTGCTGGCGCTTTCCATAACTGCCAGAGGCTGGTTGAGTTCGTGGGCAACGCCGGTAGCCATTTCACCCAGGGTCGCCATCTTGCTGGCCTGCAGTAACTGCTGTTCGGTCTCTAACCGTTTGGTAATATCGCTGGTGGTGACAAGAAGCACCTCCTGACCATTATACTCTGAAGGTGAAACCCTAATATTCACGTAAAGGGTCCTGCCGTCCTTGGTCTTCTGTTTTGCTTGTCCCAGAAAGGTGGACGTCCTCAGCTTTATAGCGTAGTAATCTCTGTCTTCCTCGCTGAACATATCGAGAAAAAAACGGCCTGTCACGTCATCTTTGGTAACGGAGTAAACCTTTTCTACACTTGCGTTGCAGTCGAGTATTTCCAAGCTCTCCAAGTCCAGAACAAAGACAGGGTTAGGAATGTTGCTGAAAATTGAGCTATATTTTTTCTCCGAGATGATCAGCTTTTGTTCCAGCTCTTTTCTGTGGGTAATATCAAGGCACATCTCCATAACGGCGACTATCTCACCTTCCGAGTTCTGGATTGGACAACTCTTGACCACCCAGTGCCTGAGCCTGCCATCCTTGTCCGGTCCTGACTCTTCACTCCAATGAGAGTTGCCGTCATCAAAGGTTTTTTCAACCGGACAGACCGGGCATTTTTCACTAAGCCCCTTATAGGCTTGATAACAGTAATCTCCAGGTTGTGGATCAAACTTTTCGGCAAATTCTCGATTGTATCTGACTAGTCTGTAGTCCTTATCTTGAACCGTAATGATGCAAGGTACCAGGTCAAACAGCATCTGGTATTCATCAACGCGTTTATCCAGTTCTGCATCCACTTCAGACGCACAAGCGGACAGCTGGTGCAGGTCATTGAGCGGCTGATCCATTCCAGAATCTCGCTCATTTTTTCCCATGCTATATCACCCCGCCAAACTCAGACAACATTCAGTGGCTCCCAAATTTGCTTTAAGACAATCATTTTAATCTTATATTCTAACAAATATGAACGTCGAATTCCCTATGTCTAAGAAAAAATCCTACTATCAACCGATTTCCGACCCAGGAGTTTGCTGACGGACGCTCGCTAACCCGTGAACTTAGTGTAGGTCTTCTGCAAAGTCTTTTCTATGGAACACTCGTGGTGAAATATTTCGATCAGTCTATGAGCAGGTGTAATGCGGGCCTTGAGTAGCTTGTCAATCGGTGTCAGCAGTTCACAATCGGGATCCTGGTCCAGGGCGGTCTTGACGGCGTCGACAATCTCTTTTGCTCCCAGAAAGATCTGATTGTTTTCAAAACCCTCCCGCGCCGACACCTGATGCATTACTGCATCCGGAACCACTGCTCTCCCAGAAAGTGATAGATCAATGACAAGCCCTTTGAGTAATGCGAGCAAGCCACCGTAGAGTGAAAAATCACCACAGCTATCGAATGCTTTAAATTCAATCCTGCCAACTTCAGCGGGGATGCGGGCCCTTTTTGTCAGAGAGGGGCTACTTTTCAGAAATTTTTCGGGCTTGTCAATAAACACCATAGCTGCTGGTCTTGCTCCTGTTCTGACAAACGTTCTCACGGAGAACCCGCTCCATAAGGTCCCCCCATAAAAAGGAGAGCTGTAACTGAACGGTACAATGAATGGGCTGTAGTGGGTGAGCTTCTTCCCTACATCTATCACTTGCTCAGTGGTGAGCCCTTTTACGGATAAGCTAAGATCGGGACCATAGGTCAACATTGGAATATGGGCTGTCTGTTTTTCAGGAGAAGCTTGCCGACGTTTGACCTCGTAAACGTTTAGCGGAGGGTCCGGTTCAAAAGCAGTAGAGAAGGGGTTAAAGCTTACAAGGACGGGAGTAAAACCAAATGATTTGGCCATCCCTGTCAACAAAAGAAAACTTTCAGTGAGTTCAGATAGTGTATCCTTTACGCTGGAATGAATAGTGGTTCTGATCTCTATTCCTTTTGGTACACAG